>CAYNNS010000191.1:0-6512 GCA_964398345.1 uncultured Gemmatimonas sp.
CTGGCTGGCAACGGTGGAGGCGTTTTACGGCGAGGGAACCAAGGCCCAGCGGGACACGCTCTACGCCGGGGCTGTGGAAACGCTGATGCGCCATTTCCCGGACGATCCCGAGGCGAAGGCGTTCTACGCGCTGGCGCTGCTGGGGTTGAACCAGGGCGTGCGCGACACGATCACGTATCTCCGCGCGGCCCGCTACGCCGACACGGTGTTTCGCTCGAATCCCGATCATCCCGGGGCGGCGCATTACCTGATTCACGCCTACGACGATCCGCTGCATGCGCCCCAGGGGCTCGCGGCGGCACGCGCCTACGCGCGGATTGCCCCCGACGCGGCCCACGCGCAGCACATGACGACCCACATCTTCCTCGCGATGGGGTTGTGGGACGATGTAGTCGCACAAAACCGGATCGCGGTTGGGCTCACCGCGCCGGTGCCCGGTCACTATACGGGCTGGCTCGCGTACGGCTTGATCCAGCAGGGGAAATACGATGTCGCACATACCTTCATCGAGGAGCTGCGCAAGAACCTGAATTCCGAAGGGCAGCGGGCGCAGCACAGCGCCCTCGCCGAAGCCCGCGCCCACTGGTTGCTGCACGCGGAAGACTGGAACAGTCCCATCAGCCGCTGGCACCTCGACCGGTCGCGGATGACGGGCTCGGGCCGGCTGGTGGACATCTTTGCCGATGGGGTCATCGCCTACCGGCGTCGGGACATGACGACCCTGGGCACCGCGAGCGATTCCCTGACGGCGGAGCTCCAGTCGCTGCAACGGAGCGGTGAGCTGACCGGATCACTGGGGCTCGCGGGGCGGGTCATGGTGCGGGAGCTCGGGGCGATGCAGCTCTTTCTCGGTGGGGCGCGCGAGGCCGCGGTGCGGGCGCTGCGCGAAGCGGGGACCCTGGAGGACGCGATGCCGATGGACTTCGGGCCGCCCGTCCTGGTGGAGCCGGCGCACGAGCTCCTGGGCCACATGCTGCTGGAGCTGGACCCCTCGGATGCTTTGCGACAGTTCCAGCGGGCGCTGGTGCTTGCCCCGGGCCGTTCGCGCGCGCTGCTGGGACTGGCCCGCGCCGCCGTGGCCGCGGGCGACAAAGCGAGCGCGCAGCACGCGATCGATCAGCTGCTGAACAACTGGCACGCCGCCGATCCCAAGGTCCGTGACGCGATCGTCCCGCTGCGGCGGCTCGTGGACCGGATGCCCTAACCCGGAAGCTTCGTCTCGGCGATCTTGGCCGCTTGCTGGAGGCGGAACTCCTCGAGTCGTGCCGCGAGCTTCGCGTCGCCCCGGGCCAGCAGGGCCACGGCGAACAAGGCAGCGTTGTGGGCGCCCGCGTCTCCGATCGCGAAGGTGGCGACCGGAATGCCCGCCGGCATCTGGACCGTGCTGAGCAGTGAATCGAGGCCCTGCAGGTGACGACTCGGCATCGGCACGCCGAGGACGGGAAGCGTCGTCGACGCCGCCATGACGCCGGCCAAGTGGGCCGCGCCTCCCGCAGCCGCGATGATGCACGCGAGTCCGCGACCGGCGGCCTCCGTGGCGTAGCGATGCGCCAGGTCCGGGCTGCGATGTGCTGAGATTACCCGGGCTTCGCAGGGGACTGCGAACTCCTTGAGGCGCCCTACCGCGTGCTGCATGGTCTCCCAATCCGACGCCGAGCCCATCACGATCCCCACCAGCGGAGCGGTCATCCCAGCCTCGTTTCAAGCGGTCCGGTAAGGTCGAACGCCGCCCAACATCGCCAGTTCGAGGCCGCGTATCAAGCAAAGCGCCCCGTCCGGGGGGGGTGCACGACCTTCATCAAACACTGGAACCCTTTGCGGGTCTGCTGTTTGCCGGGCAGGTCCGTTTCTGGCCTGCCCGTTGCTCCAGGGAGACGGCTCGGAAGGCCGTCCCAGCGCCAACCCATGGAGCCGATGTCCAGGAATCCGACCGTTCCCGATCCCGCCCTGGGCGCACCCAGACGGCTCCTCCGGAGCCGCCTCGGGCGTCGTTTGCTCCTGCTTTTCGTCGGATGTGCCCTGGTGCCGACCTGCACGGTGGCATGGCTCTCCTTCCGGAGCGTCACCGGCCAACTGACTCGCGAAAGCCTCGACCGGCTCACGGCTCTGGCGCAGACCGCCGGAAAGACGCTGGTGGACCGGCTCACGTTTTTCGAAGCCGACCTGCGGCGCCAGGACGCGCTGCTGCTGGGTTGCGCAGAGACCAGACCGAAACCAGACGTGGAGTGCGGGGACGCACTGCTCTATGCCGCGGAGGCTCTGGCAACCGTTTCGCACGGCGCGTCGCGCGAGCTGGCAGGCGGTGTGGCTGCGTTCGACGCGCTGCCCGCCACGGCACTGCCGACCCTGGTCGCCGGCGAAAGCGTGCTGCTCACCGGAAAGACCGCCGGCCATGGGTTGGCGCTCTTCCTGGTGCACCGTCCCGAGGGCGGGCGGGGAACGCTGCTGATCGCGCGCCTCGCGACGAATTACCTCTGGGGCCCCGCCGACGTCGACGGGTTGCCTGGCAACGCCGCGCTCACCGTCTTCGATGCCTCGACCGAACCACTCCTCGGAGCGCTCGACGACGCACGGGCCCGGCTCAGCGTCGTGCAGGCGTTGCCGCGGGCGGGTCAGCTGCAGCTCCCCCACTGGCGGGTGCGGATGAGCGAGCCGCGCGACGACGTGCTGGCCCCGCTCGCCGGGTTCACGCGGACCTTCCCGGTGGTACTCGCGGTGGCGCTCCTCGCGGTCATCCTGCTGAGCCTGAGCCAGATTCGGCGCAGCATGGTCCCACTGGCGGAGCTGGGGAAGGGGACCCGCCGCATTACGGCTGGAGACTTCCACACGACGGTGCAGGTCAGCAGCGGGGACGAGCTGGAGGAGCTGGGGACCGCGTTCAACGTCATGACCAGCAAACTCGAGCGCCAGTTCCGCACCCTGGAATCCACCGCCGAGATCGATCGTGCCATTCTCTCGTCGATGGACACGGCGACGATCGCGCAGACCGTGCTGGATCGTGTACCCGACCTGATCGGCTGCCGGGGGCTGAGTCTTACCGTGTTGGGATCGGAGGATCAGCCCCACGCCACGTCCTGGGTCGAGCTCCGCAACGGCAAGGTGACCCGGACCATGCTGCCCGCGGAGCTCACCGGGGAGGACATTCTCCAGACCCTGCAACAGCCGGAATGGATGCAGTTTGGACGCGATGCCATCCCGGCCCCCCGCTACCTCGCGCATTTCGGCGGCGACGGCCCGGCGCTGACCGCCTGTCCGCTGCATCACGGTGGCGAGCTGCTCGGGGTGCTGGCCCTGGCTGAAGCCGAGAACGACCGCGGCAACGAGCGGCTGCTCGATCTGCGCCGACTGGCCGACCGGGTGGCGGTGGCGCTTTCCAACGCGCGAATGATCGATCAGGTGCGGGTGCTCGCCTTCTACGACACGCTCACCAAGCTGCCCAACCGGGTGCTCTATCGTCAGCACCTCGGCCAGGCCATCGCGCGGGCGTTGCAGGGCCGGCGCCGGGTCGGGCTCTGCTCGCTCGATCTCGACCAGTTCGGCCGGATCAACGACACGCTGGGGCACGATCTTGGCGATCGGCTGATCCAGGAGGTCGGGCGCCGGCTGCAAGAGTCCTGTCGCCAGGAGCGCGCTGGCTCCGGCACCGGTGCGGAGGCCATCGGAGTCCAGGTGGCACGGCTGGGTGGCGATGAGTTCGCGGTGATCCTGCCCGACCTGGGCGAGCCTCAGGAAGCGCTCTGGGCCGCGCGCCGGCTGCTGGAGTCGTTCCAGCTCCCGTTCCGGCTCGGCTCGCAGGAAATCTTCGCCACGGCGTCGATCGGGCTGGCCGTCTATCCCGAGGATGGCGCCGACACCGAGACGCTGCATCAGAATGCCGACGTCGCGCTCTCCGTGGCCAAGCGCGAAGGCCGCAATACCATCGAGCTCTATTCCGCATCCATGAACGCCAGCGCGCTCGGCCGCCTGCGCCTCGAGCACGAGCTGCGGCGCGCGGTCGAGCACGGCGAATTCACCGTCTGGTACCAGCCGATCGTGGAGCTGCGCAACCGCTGGGCGGCGGGTGCCGAAGCCCTGGTGCGGTGGGAGCACCCGGAACGCGGGCTCATCGCGCCGGAACACTTCATCTCGCTGTGCGAGGAGTCGGGCCTGATCGTTCCGCTCGGCGAGTGGATCCTCCGCGACGCCTGCTCGCAGCTCAAGCGCTGGCAGGATGCCGGGATCGAATCGCTGCGACTCTCGGTCAACCTGTCGGCGCGGCAGCTACGGCAGCGCGGGATCGTGCACACCGTCCAGGACATTCTCGATCAGAGCGGGGTGCGCCCGGGGATGCTCGCCTTCGAGCTCACCGAGTCGCTGCTGATGGAGCAGGGCGGCACCACCGAGCGCCGGATCCGCGAGCTCGCCGAGCTGGGGGTGGCCTTGGCGATCGATGACTTCGGCACCGGCTACTCGTCGCTCAGTTATCTCAAGAATTTCCCGGTCTCGACCCTCAAGATCGACCGCTCCTTCATCGTGGACGTGACGACCAGTCCCGATGCCGCGGCGATCACGACGGCGATCATCGCCCTGGCCCGGGCGATGGACCTCGACGTCGTTGCGGAAGGCGTGGAGACCAAAGGCCAGGCCGCGTTCCTGCGGGAGCGCGGTTGCCAGAAGGTTCAGGGGTATCTGTTCGGGCGCCCCGCTCCGCGCGCCATGTTCACCGATTATCTGCAGGCGAGACAACGGCGGCGCATCAGCGCCTGAGTGGAAGGGTCAGACCGTCGCGCGGGTACGGATCATCGTGCCGCGTTCCTCCAACGCCGCCTGGGCGGCCGCGAGCCGGGCGATGGGAACCCGGAACGGAGAGCACGAGACGTAGTTCATCTTCTGGGCTTCGCAGAAGGCAATGGCCGCCGGCTCGCCGCCGTGCTCGCCGCAGATCCCGACCTTCAGGTCACCCCGCGCATCCCGTCCCAGCGTCACCGCCATGGCGATGAGCTTGCCCACGCCGCCCACGTCGAGGCTGATGAAGGGATCGCTCTCGATGATGTTGCGCTCGAGATAGGCGGGCAGGAAGACGCCGGCGTCGTCGCGCGAGAGCCCCCACGTCGTCTGGGTGAGATCGTTGGTGCCGAAGGAGAAGAACTGGGCCTCCCGCGCGATCTCGTCGGCGGTGAGCGCGGCGCGCGGCAGCTCGATCATGGTGCCCAGCAGGTAGGGCACAGTGAGCTGACGCTCGCGAAAGACTTCT
The DNA here is from genome assembly GCA_964398345.1 of uncultured Gemmatimonas sp. Taxonomy (GTDB): domain Bacteria; phylum Gemmatimonadota; class Gemmatimonadetes; order Gemmatimonadales; family GWC2-71-9; genus JABFSM01. Next base: position 5,234 of record CAYNNS010000191.1, read on the forward strand.
TCGGCAACCTGGCGCACGATCAGGGCCTGCTTGCGGAACTCGACGACGTGCGCGACCAGCGGGATCATCACTTCCGGCTGCACCCGGCCTTTGCGCGCGGCGACGGTACAGGCGGCTTCGAAGATCGCGCGCGCCTGCATCGCCGTGACTTCCGGGTACATGATGCCGAGCCGGCAGCCGCGCAGCCCCAGCATCGGGTTGACTTCGGACAGGGTCTCGATCGCGTGCTGCACCTCGGCGACGGTCTTGCTCATCTGACGCGCGAGCCCCTCGATCTCTTCGCTCTGTTTCGGCAGGAACTCATGGAGCGGAGGATCCAGCAGCCGGATGGTCACCGGAAACCCTTCCATCGCGCGGAAGATTCCCTCGAAGTCGGTGCGTTGCATCGGGAGCAGCTTGGCGAGAGCGCGCTGCCGGCCCTCCGCGTCGGAGGCGAGGATCATCTCGCGCATCGACCCGATGCGCTCGCCTTCGAAGAACATGTGCTCGGTGCGGCAGAGGCCGATCCCCTCGGCGCCGAAGTCGCGACCGCGGTGGGCATCGGCGGGCGTGTCGGCGTTGACGCGCACCCGCAGGTGCCGGCGCCCGTCGGCCCAGCTCATCAGTCGCGAGAAGTTCCCGGAGAGCTCGGGCGGCACCAGGCGGACCTGGCCGGCGAAGACCCGGCCGGTCGCCCCATCCACCGTGACCCATTCGCCTTCCTGGATCGAGCGCCCGTTCACCGAGAAGCCCGCGGGGCTTTCGTGCACGTCCATTTCGTGGGCCCCGGCGACACAGGGCTTGCCCATGCCGCGCGCCACCACGGCGGCGTGCGAGGTCATGCCGCCGCGAGCCGTCAGGATCGCCTTGGCGAGCACCATGCCGTGGAAGTCCTCCGGGCTGGTCTCGCGGCGCACCAGAATGACCGCCTCGCCTTTGCGGGCCCGGGCCTCGGCGCGATCGGCGTCGAACACCGCGGCCCCGGAGGCCGCCCCCGGTGAGGCGGGCAGGCCGGTCGTCAGCAGGTCGAGCGGCGCGCTGGGATCGATGGTGGGGTGCAGCAGCTGGTTCAGATCGTTCGGCGGCACCCGCGCAATGGCCTCTTCTTCGGAGATCAGCCCTTCGTCCACCATCTCCACCGCGATGCGCACCGCGGCGCCCCCGGAGCGCTGGGCGCGCCGGGTCTGGAGCATGAACAGCTTGCCGCGCTCGATGGTGAACTCGAGGTCCTGCACGTCGCGGAAATGGCGCTCCAGCGTCCGGGTTACGCGCTCCAGATCGTGGAACGCCTCGGGCAGCC
>CAYNNS010000192.1:0-6488 GCA_964398345.1 uncultured Gemmatimonas sp.
GTCAAAGTGGTGCCTCGCCGGAAAAACCCTTTCCTCCGGCCGGGGATCGGGGACCACCGGGATGCCGTGGGCGGCCAGGGAATCGCCCATGGTCGAGCGCTCGTAGCCCGTCAGCCACGCCTTGCCGGGACCGCCGGCCAGGGAATCGGGCCGCCCGATCATTTCGATTTCCAGATTTGCCACCAGCTGTTCCAGTGGACGGGTCGGATGCTCGAGGAACCAGCGCGCTCCCGTCAATCCGACCTCTTCGCCGGTCCAGGACGCAAACAACACGGTGCGTCGGGGCCGCGGTCCCCGCGCGAGCTGCCGCGCGACGAGCAGCACCGCGACCACGCCGGAGGCATCGTCGTCGGCGCCGTTGCAGATGCTGTCGGCGCCCACGGCCGTGCAGGTGTTCACCCGGTCGCCGGCGGCGCCGAGGTGGTCGTGGTGGGCGTCGATCAGGATGTACTCGTTGCGCAGCGCCGGGTCCGCGCCGACTAACAGCCCGAGAACGTTGGGGCTGCGGCCCCGGCGGTCGGCCGGGACGCTATCCAGCGCGGCGAAGCTCGGCGCCAGGCGGGGCACGGTCCAGGCGCGCGCCGGGCGCTCGAGCGTGCGCAACGTGTAGGGGACCCGCTGGGAATAGCCGCTATCGCCGGCCGGAGCGAGTCCGATGCGCTGCATCTCACGGGCGATCAGGGCCGCCGCCTGGTCCGCACCCGGTGTGGCCGTCATCCGACCGCGCAGCGAATCGTCGGACAGCTGGGAGAGCAGGCGGAGCGCGGCTCCTGGACTGATGCTGTCCGCCGCCGGACCCTGGCTGGGCGCAGCCTGGCCGCAGCCCAGCACGGTCAGCAGTACCGCACGCGATCCCATGCCGCGAAGCATGGGACGAAAGATAGGAGGATGATGGCGGCGGGTTGGTGACCGCCTTAGCGGGCCTGCAGGGTGACCAGGAGGCCCACCAGGGCGGCGAGCGCCACGCTGTGGAAGAAGACGTAGCGGAGGATTTCCCCCTCGTGGCCCTCGTAGCGGGTGACGGTGCCCGCCACCACGATGCTCTGGGCGTCGATCATCTTGCCCATCACACCGCCGGACGAGTTGGCGGCCGCCATCAGGACCGGGTCGAGGCCGAGCCGGCGGGCCGTGATGGTCTGCAGGCTGCCGAACAGCACGTTGGACGAGGTGTCGGAGCCGGTGAGGGCCACGCCGAGCCAGCCGAGCAGGGTGCCGAAGAAGGGGTACAGCACCCCGGTGTGCGCGAAGGCGAGGCCGAGGATGGCGTCGAGCCCGGCGTAGCGGGTTAGGTATCCGAGCGCCAGCATCAGCGCGATCGTCAGCAGCGAGCCACGGACCAGGCGCAGGGTGTCGAGCCAGACCCGGCCCAGCTCCCGGGGCCGGTAGCGCAGCAACAGGGCGATCAGCAACGCGGCGAGCAGGATGCCGGTGCCGGTCGCGGAGAGCCAGTTGAGCGCAAAGACGGCGGGTTCGGCGGTGGGCTCCGGCACCACCGGCGGCACGCGCTGCACCGCGTTGTGCAGACCAGGGACGGAGAGCTTCGGAGCCGAGAGGCCGTTGAGCGCGTTCTTGAGCTCGGGAATCCCCCAGAGGAACACCACCACGGTGAGCACGATCCAGGGGAGCCAGGGCGCCCATGACCGACCGCCCTCCCGGACCGGCGGAGCCGCGCCTCGTGGCCGCCACACGCGCAGAAAGAGGGTGAGCGCCGCCAGCGAGCAGGCCGCCGCGACGAGATCGACCAGCCAGGGTCCGTGCAAGGTCGCGATGAGGAATTGGGGAACCGCGAAGCTGACTCCCGCGACGAGCACGGCGGGCCACACCTCGAGCATGCCGCGCCAGCCGGCGTAGGCCCAGACCAGCCAGAACGGCACGATCAGCGAGAACACCGGGAGCTGGTGCCCGACCTGGGCGCTCAAGGCGCGCAGGTCGAGTCCCGTCACGCCCTGCAACGCGACGATGGGTGTGCCGAGGGCGCCGAAGGCTACCGGCGCGGTATTGGCGAGCAGCGAGAGGGCCGAAGCTTCGAGCGGCGCGAACCCGAGGGCGATGAGCAGGCCGCCGGTCACGGCGACCGGGGTGCCGAAGCCCGCGGCGCCCTCCATGAAGGCCCCGAAGCTGAAGGCGACGAGCAGAAGCTGCAGGCGGCGGTCGTGGGTGACGCGGGTTACCGCCTGACGCAGGGTATCCAGTAACCCGCGGCGCTCCACCAGCCGATAGAGGAAGATCACGTTGAGCACGATCCAGCCGATCGGCAGCAGGCCGTACGCCGCGCCCAACCCGGCGCTCGCGAGCGCCAGCCCGCCGGGCATGCCGAGCACCAGGATGGCGATCAGCAGCGCGGTCAGCAGCCCGACCAGCGCCGCGAGCGGCGCCCGCAGCCGGAGCCAGGCGAGCGAGCCGAGCAGCGCGACGACGGGGAGCGCCGCGACGACGGTGGAGAGCACCGTGGAGTGCAGCGGATCGTAGCGCTGCGGCCAGATCACGCGAGTAGATCGCGGCTCAGATCCGACAGCCGCGGGGTACCGCAGAGGGCCAGGGCGAGATCGAGCTCGCTGCGGAGCAGCTCGAGCACGCGCCGGGCGCCCGCCTCGCCGCCCGCGGCGAGCCCCCAGAGCACCGGCCGTCCCAGCATGACCGCCCGGGCGCCGAGCGCGAGAGCCTTCACGACGTCGGTGCCGCGGCGAATTCCGCCGTCCAGCAGGACCAGCGTCTGATCCCCGACGGCCTCCGCCACCGCCGGCAGCGCGCGCAGGCCGGCGATCGCCGTGTCGAGCTGACGGCCCCCGTGGTTCGAGACCACGAGGCCGGCAACGCCGAGGTCGACCGCCTTGCGGGCGTCATCGGCGCGCACCAGTCCCTTGAGCACGATCGGCAGCGGTGAGAGCGAGCGCAGCCAGGCGAGATCCTTCCAGGAAAACGCGGGGTCGCGCATGCCCGAGATGAAATGGGCGAGGTGGGACCCCGGGGCGTCGCCCTGGAGCGAATCGCTCGCCTGGGGGCGGAAATTGGCGACGCGGAGATCCGCGGTGAGCCGGAAGGCGTTGCGCTCGTCGCGCTCGCGACGCCCGATCTCGGGCACGTCGACGGTCAGCACGAGGGCGCGGTAGCCCGCGGCGGCGGCGCGCTGGACGAGATCGCGGGTTATGCCGCGATCCTGATGCACGTAGAGCTGGAACCAGAGCGGGCCGCCGGCCGCGGCGGCGATGTCCTCGAGCGAGGCCGTCGCGAAGGTGCTGGCGGTGAACAGCAGGCCGAGCGAGCCGGCCGCCCGTGCGGTACCGATCTCACCCTCGGCGTGGGCGAGCCGCTGAAAGGCCATCGGCGCGACCACGATGGGGGCCCGCACCGCCGAGCCCAGCAGGGTGGTGCCGAGCTCCCGCCGGCTCACATCCACCAGCACCCGGTAGCGCAACGCCAGCTCGTCGAAGGCTCTGCGGTTCTCGGCGAGGGTGACCTCGTCGCAGGCGCCGCCCGCGAAGTACTCGAAGGTCGGGGCGGGGAGCGTGGCGCGGGCCAGCGTCTCCACCTCGTGCAGATTGAGGAAATCGAGGCTCACGGCTGGGTGAGCGCGCCCAGGAGATGCTGCAGAAATCCGTCGATCCGATCGGTCGCCATCCAGCGGACGACCGCGACGAGATCGTGTTCCCTGTCCATATAGATGACGTTGCCGCCCGATCCCAGCGCGAAGAACGCCGCCGCGGGCGCCGCGGGGTAGAGCTTGCGGTCGGTGTTGAGCCACCAGAGAAAGCCGTAGTTCGGCCGGAGGGGGGTTGGCGTGGTGGCCTGCGTGATCCAGCGCTCCGACAGGAGCTGGCGGTCTTGCCAGCGGCCGCGGCGTTCGAGCAGCAGTCCATAGCGGGCGTGATCGCGCGTACTGGCCCAGAGTCCGCCGCCCCAATGGCCGCCGCCGCTCACCGACTCCACCCGGCGGCCGCCCTGCTCGGTCATCGAGGTGCGGTAGCCGTGCCACTCCCAGGTGGGCGAGGCGCCGATGGGATCCATGATTGCCTTGCGGAGCACGTCGGGGAGCGGCTGGTTCCAGAGGCGCAGCAACGACAGCGCGAGCCGGTTGACCCGCACGTCATTGTATTCCCAGAAAGTCCCGGGAGCCTTCAGGGCGCGATCATAACCCGCGCGCCGGTCGGCGCGGTCGCTCTTGCCCCAGAGCTCGCCTTCCCATTCGCTGGTCTGGGTCAGGTGCATCCGCCAGGTGATGGGGGCGTCGTGGACCGAGCTGTAGCCGCCATCGCTCACGCTGCGGGCCACCGGCTCGTCGAGGTTCTTGAGCAACCCGCGATCGAAGGCGAGACCGGCGACGCTCGACAGGTAGCTCTTCGCCACGCTGAAGGTCATGTCCACGCGGCGGGTGTCGCCCCACTCCGCGACGATGTAGCCGTGCCGCAGGATGATGCCGTTCTGCCGGCCGCGGTTCTTGAGGGGGCCGAGCAGGTCCGGGAAGGGCTCGCGCGCATTGTTCTTGGCGAGCTGCTCCTGAATGTCCAGCGACCAGGTGATCTCGCTCGCCTGGGCGAAGGCGACGGCTGCGGCCAGCGCGACCGAATCCATCCCGGCCGCCGCGGGGCTCAGCTGCCGCCAGTTCTCGCCGGGTGGGGGGTAGTAGACACCGGATTGCCGCGCGACCGGGGGCCCGGGCGCGGGCTGGCCGGCCGGGGCGCACGCCGAGAGCAGGAGCAACAGTCCGAGGCGTCTCATGGGTTGCCGAATCTACTGCCTGAAATCGCCTCCGGTGGTTTGGGGTATAATAGATCTCTCCCATGAGCCCCTACGCTTTCGTGCTCGCCTTGGGCGCCACCGGGCTCGCGGCGATGGCGCTACTCGGCTTTGGCCACGTTGGCGCCGGCGGTCACCACGCCGGCGCTCACGCAGGTCACGCCGGGCACGCGGGTCAGCATGGACATGACCCCGGGCATCACGCCGGCCATCACGGCGCGGCGGCCCACGGCTCCACGCTGGGGCGGCTGCTGGGCCTGCTCTCTCCGCGGCTGATCTTCAGCGTGCTGGTCGGGATCGGCGCCACCGGGCTCTTGCTCCGGCCGCTGCTGATCGAGCCGTTCACGCTCGGCGCGGCGCTTCTGGGTGGCTTTGCGTTCGAGCGCTTCTTGGCCGGACCGCTCTGGAACTTTCTCTTCCGCTTCGAGTCGCGGCCCGCGGCCCTGCTGGAGAGCGCCATCATGGAGGAAGCGCGCGCGGTCGCGGACTTCGACGCAGCGGGACAAGGTCTGATCCAGCTCGAGCTCGACGGCCAGGTGCTGCAGCTGCTGGGCACGCTGCGGCCGGAAGATCGCGCCGCGGCGCGGCGGGTGCGGCGCGGGGATCTGCTGCGTATCGAGGAGGTCGATACGGCACGCAATCGTTGTACGGTCTCAGTGGCGGACGCGGGTTCGCCGGGAGCAATTCCATGAGCAACATTCTCGTCATCGGCGGGATCGTCCTCGGCGTGCTGATTCTGACGCCGCTCATCATCTCGGCGTTCCTGCGGGACGTCGAGGCGGGCAACATCCGGCTGGTGAGCTGGCTGCAGGGGCGCACGGTGATCTATCGCGGGCCCGGTAAATCCAAGGAGATTCCGCTGCTCACCACCGGGACGACGATCTCGAGCAAGGTGATCAACGTCGATCTCGACATCACCGATCAGACCGCGGACGTCGACGATGGCGGGGTTCCCCGGCCGATCAAGATCCGGGTGCTCGCCAGCGCGATCGTTTCCGTGGGCGACTCCGACGCGATGATCAAGACCGCGGCCAACCGCTATTTCGCCAAGCCCGAGGCGGACCAGGTGAACACGCTCACCGACCTGCTCTCGAGCTCGGGGCGCCGCGCGATCAACCTGCTGACCCAGGACCAGCTCTTCTCGGCGCGCGCCGCGCCGCGCATCAAGAGCACGCTCCCGGCCACCGTGACCAGCGGGTCCGACCTGCAGCTCGCCGAGAGCGAGGAAGACGACCCGCTCTCGATCATCATCCGCAAGGCCTGCTCGCGCGAGCTCACGGACCTGGGCCTGGTGTTCAATTCGCTGAACATCAAGGTGGTACAGTCGGAAGTGGCGGAGGCGCGGCGTCGCCAGGCGGCCAACGAGGCCCAGGCCAACGCCGACATCATCTCGGCGCAGCAGAGCCGCCGCGCCAAGGAAGCGCAGCTCGAGGCGGAGCGGGTCATCTCGGACCGGACCCGCGAGCTGGAGCAGACCAAGGCCGCGAACGCCGCCCTGGTCGCGCAGGCCGAGGCGAAGCGCCAGGAAGCGCTCGCGGTCCAGCGCACCGCGGAGCTCGAAGCGACGCAGATCGCGCAGGCGCGGGCCGACGCGGAGCGGGTCAAGATCGCCGCGCTGGCCGAAGCGGAGGCCGAAGCGATCAAGATCCGCACCGTGGCGACGGCGAACGCGGAAGCCATTGGCAAGGTCAACGAGGCGATCCGGCAGGGCGGCGAGAACTACTTCAAGTACCGCCAGATCGAGATGCTGCCCG
>CAYNNS010000193.1:0-6483 GCA_964398345.1 uncultured Gemmatimonas sp.
GTCCGCTGGGACTCGCGTGGCGCCAGGGGCGGCGCGAGCTACCCTGGCACGCGACGGTGTATCCGAGCCTGCGCGCCGCGGCCCTGCGCGCGCTGCCGGCCCAGGCCCAGCGCCGGCGCGAGGCGGGCTTTCGGAGCCTCCGGCGGATCGGCGAGGGAAGAAGCTTCGAGAGCCTGCGCGAGTGGGTGCCGGGCGAGGAGACCCGCTCGATCGACTGGAAGGCCACGGCTCGGCGCGGCAAGCTGATCGCCCGGCAGTACGAAGACGAGCGGCGCCAGCACGTGATGCTGGTGCTCGACGCGGGGCGGTTGCTCACCGCTGAAATCGACGGCCGGGCCCGGCTCGAGGCGGCGATCGACGCGGCGCTCGAGCTGGCGCACAGCGCCGTGCGGCACGACGACAACGTGGGACTCATGGTCTTTGCCGATCAGGTGCTGCACTTTGTGCCGCCCGGCCGGGGGCGCCGCGCGCTGCGCCAGGTGCTCGATGCACTCGCGGGGGTGGAGGGGCGGCTGGTCGAGCCCCACTATCCCGCCGCCTTCGGCTATCTCGCCGCGCGGAGCCGCAAGCGCGCGCTGACGGTGCTCTTTACCGACGTGATCGATCGCACGGCGAGCGAGGCATTCGTCGCGCAGGCCGGGTCGCTCCGGCCCAGACATCTGCCGCTTGCGGTGACGCTCAGAGATCCCGCGCTCGAGCGGCTGAGCGTCGCGCGACCCGCGAGCCTGGACGCGGCCTACGAGCGGGCGGCAGCCGAAGAGCTGCTCGAGGCGCGCGAGGCGGCGCTGACCGAGCTGCGCTCGCGCGGGGTGCTGGTGCTGGATGTGCTGCCTGAAGGCGCGGCGCGATCCGTGGTCCAGCAATACGAGCGGCTCAAACGGCGGGGGTCGATCTAACTGCGATCCACAGATGATAGGGATTCTGCCCACAGATTACACGGATGCTTCGAGAGCATTGCGAATTGTCGGAGGAAATGATCGTGGAGAGTGTCGACCTGGTCCAGACGTGGGAGATACACCATCGCATCGTACTCTATTTTCTCGACGCGATCGCGCCGGCGCGCCTCACCGATGTTGCCACCACAAGAGGCCGCAACGTCGCCGAGCAGCTGGCCCACGTGCACAACGTGCGCCTGATGTGGCTCAAGGTGGCGGCACCCGAGCTCTTCAAGAAACAGAAGAGCATCGAAAAGGAAACTGCCGCCGACAAGGAGCTGCTGCGCCGATCGCTGACCGATTCCGGCAAGGCCATCGGGCAATTGCTGCATCAAAGCCTCGCAGCGGACGGCAGAATCAAGGGATTCAAACCGCACGCGACCGCTTTTCTCGGCTACCTCATCGCCCATGAGGCGCATCATCGCGCCCAGGTGGTGCTGATCCTCAAGCAGAACGGGCATCCGGTGGACAAGAAGGTGTCGTATGGGATCTGGGAGTGGGGAGTGCGGTGAACGGCGAACAGCGAACGGTGAACCGTGGCTGTCACACCCTCGTACCGCCAGTATGTAGTTGATTGTCTGGAGCGGGTCGTGCCCGGGATCCGGCCGACGAGCATGTTCGGTGGGGTCGGACTCTACGCGGGCGAGCTGTTCTTCGCCCTGATCGCGCGGGACACACTCTACTTCAAGGTGGATGACAGCAACCGGCCGGACTTCGTGGCTCGGGAGATGGGGCCGTTTCTGCCGTTCGGGGACGAGCGCGAGGTAATGCAATACTACGAGCTGCCCGCCGAGCTGCTGGAGGATCCCGAGCTGCTCCGGGGCTGGGTGGACAAGGCGGTGGCGGTGGCGCGCCGGGCCAGGTCCCACAAGCGGCGCTAGCGCGCTGGGCGCCAGCCGAAACGCTGGAGCGGAATCCGGCCTCCCGGCCCGAAGCGCACCGCTTCCCGTTCCAACAGCATGCGTTGGGTGAGCTCCGCGCCTGGAACGCGGCGGCGGCTGACTTTGCCCTGCGCGTTCACAACGCGATGCCAGGGTACCGTGCTGCCGAAGGGAAGCGCGTGCATCGCGTAGCCGACCTGGCGCGCCCGGCCGGGGAGCCCCGCGAGCTTCGCGATCTGGCCGTAGCTCGCCACGCGGCCGCGCGGAATGCGGCGGACGGCCGCATAGATGCGCGCGTAAGCGTCCGCCATCGGGCCTCAGCGCTCGGAGTCGCTGGTGACGTTCTTGCCCTTGAGCCGCGCCTTCTCCTGCTCGACGTACCACTCGACTTCGCGGAGCAGGGCCTGTGCGTCGAAAACGATGCCGTCCTTGATGGTCCAGGCAACGCCGCCGTGCTTCCAGAGCTCGTCGCGGGGCGCCAGGCCGTAGAAGCCGTAGCCGCGGCCGTACATCACCTTGAAGTTGTCGAGGGGATTGCCGTTGACCACCGCGAGATCGGCCTTGCAGCCGACGCGCACGCCGCAAAAGTCCTTGAGGCCCAACGTCTGGTAGGCGTTGGTGGTGGCGACCTTGATCACATCGATCGGGTGAATGCCGGCCTCCTGCATCAGCTCGAGCTCGCGGATCACCTCGATGCCGCCGATGCCGCCGTCGTCGCTGCCCGCGGTGAGTAACCCGCCGCGTTCGTGGAAGGTCTTCACCCATTTCATCCAGATGGCGAAGTTGCGCTTCCAGTTGATCTCGTCGCTGGTCTTCCACTCGCTCTTGAACGCGCCGTGGCTGCTCGAATCCGGCCCCGCGGCCACCTGATTCGGGTGCATCAGCGTTTCCTTGACCGGCATGCCGGCCCGGCGCCACCAGTCGCGGTTGTCCTCGTAGACCGACATGGTGGGATCCCAATTGGTCCCGTTCCGGATCATGAGGTCGAGCAGGTCGCTCAGCTTCTGGGGATTCTTGTCGGCCTCGCTCCAGAGTAACCCGGCATAGCGGAACCGGTCGAGCTCGTCCCAGTAGTTGTAGTCGCTGGGAAAATTCTGCGATCCGGTGAGTGCCGCATCGGGAATGCCGTACCAGTGCTCGATGCTCTTGACCCCGGCCTGCGAGGCGACGCGGGCGTCGGTCTCCGACACCTTCAAGTCCACCATCGTGAACATGCCGAGCTTTTTGCCTTCGTCGACCGCCGCCTCGAGCACGTCGGGGTAATGACCGGGGCTCTTGCTGATCTTGATGCAGTCGGCGCCCATCGCCTTGAACTGCTGGACCATGGCGCGGGCTTTCTCGGGGGTGTTGCCTTCGTCCCAGTGGCGCAGCGGCTGGGGCCAGCGGAGGCAGAGCACCAGGCGGGGCCCGGGTTCCTGGTTGGCGTCCACCCGCTTGCGCCGGGCGAGCAGGATGTCGATCCCGGCGTCGCTCCCGGCGTCGCGCACCGTGGTGATGCCGTGGCCCAGGTAGAGCCGGAAGGCGTAGTCGAGCGACTTGGGACCGTAACGGAGATCGGGGCGGGGAAGATGCGCATGCATCTCGACGAGGCCGGGCATGACGAACATGCCGCGGGCGTCGATGATCTTGTCTCCCGTCGCGCGCCTGAAGCCGGCGCCATAACCCGCGGCGTTCACCGGGTCCATCGGAATCATGTTGGTGATGACGCCGTTCTCGATCACGATGTCGATGGGACCTTCGGGCGGCATGCCGCGATTGGTGCCGGGCGTGCCGCGGCCCGACAGCACCGTGACCCCGCGGATGATCAGGCGAGTGTAGCGCTGGCCCTTGGTCGTCCCGAGCGGCAGCGGCGTGGGGCCGTTGTTGGCGGTCGCAAAGGACTCGGTTTGGGCCCGGGCGGTCGTGGCGATAGTGGCCAGCAATGCGAGGGGGAAGCGGCGCATAGATCGAGGGGTCAGGGTCAGGAGTCCGGGGTCAGAATGTACCACCCCGCATCAGCTGCTGGAGGGCCGCGGCCAGCTCTTCCGAGGTGAAGGGCTTCTGCACGAAGGGGGCGCCCGGCCGCAGCAGCGCGCTCTGGGTGGTGGCCTCACCGATGTAGCCCGACATGGGAAGCACGCGGATGCCCGGGAGCAACTCCCGGACGCGCTGGGCGAGCTGCTCGCCGCCCATCCCGGGCATCACGAGATCGGTCAGCAGCACGTCGGGTTGCAGCCCTTCCCGAGTGATGAGGTCCAATGCCTCGGCGGAGCCGGGAGCGACGGTCACCCGATAGCGGAGGCGGACCAGCATGCGCTCCACGGCGCGGCGCAGCGCGGGCTCATCATCGACGAGCAGCACGTGCAGGTCGGCGATGGGCGGAGCGGCGCCCGGCTCGCCGGCATCACGGGATCGCGGGGTCACGGGCTCGGCGGCCCGCGGCAGAAAGACCTTGAAGCTGGCGCCCTGACCTAACGCGCTGACGACGGCGATGTGGCCGCCCGACTGCTTCACGATCCCGTAGATCGTCGCGAGGCCGAGCCCGGTTCCCTTGCCCACCTCCTTGGTGGTGAAAAACGGCTCGAAGAGCCGCTTCCGGGTTGCGGCGTCCATGCCGTGCCCGCTGTCCGAGACCGCGAGCATGACGTACTCGCCGGGCACCACGCCGACGGGTTCGTCGGCGAGATCCCGGGGCAGGGTGGCGTTCGCGGTTTCGATCTGGAGGGTTCCGCCGGCGGGCGGGGGCATCGCGTCGCGCGCGTTGACCACGAGGTTCAGCACCACCTGCTCGATCTGGCTCCGGTCGGCCTGGACCGGCCAGAGACCTGGGGCAGGCGTCGCGAGCAGGACGATGTCGGCGCGGATGAGCCGGCGCAGCATGGGCTCGAGCTCCTGAACCACCAGATTGAGGTCGAGCACTTCCGGCTGCAGGATCTGCTTGCGGCTGAAGGCGAGGAACTGCCGGGTGAGGCTGGCGCCGCGCTCTCCCGCGCGGACGATCTCCTCGAGCTGGTGACGCTGGTCGGGATCGCTGAGCTCGGGGAGGAGCGTGTTGCCGACGGCGACGATGACGCCGAGGATGTTGTTGAAGTCGTGGGCAATGCCGCCGGAGAGGCGGCCGATGGCCTCGAGCTTCTGGAGCTGGCGCACCTCTTCCTCCATGCGCTTGCGCTCGGTGATGTCCTCGATGAAGGCGCTGAAGCTGACGCGGTCACCCCGGCGGATCGGCGTCACGGAGAGCTGCACCGGGAACTCGTAGCCATCCTTGTGCAGGGCGGCGATCTCGATCCGGGTATTGAGGATGGGTCCTTCGCCGGTGGCCAGGTAACGGTGCAGGCCGGTCTCGTGCTGCTGGCGCATCCGCTCCGGCACGATCAAAGAGGACAGCGTGCGACCCAGGGCCTCCCCGGCGGTCCAGCCGAACAGCACCGCGGCGCGCCCGGTCCATCCCGTGACGACTCCGTCGCTGCTCATGAGCACATTCGCGTCGAGCGCGTTTTCGATGATCAGGCGCGCGCTGGATTCGCTTTCGCGCAGGGCTTCCGCATCCCGATGATGCTGGATCGCGATGGAGGCGAGCCGGCTGGCGTGGGTCGTGAGCTCGAGCAGCCGGGGCGTCGGCCGTCTGGGCTCGCGGTAGTAGAGGGCAAATGTCCCGAGGATTTCCCGCTCGCGCCCGAGGATGGGGACCGACCAACAGGCGCGCAGGCCGAACGACAGCGCGGCGTCGCGGTAGCGGACTCAGCGCGGATCCGTGGTGATGTCCACGGCGATGACGGGTTCCTTCAGGTACGCGGCCGCACCGCACGATCCCTGGTCGGGCCCGATCGGCTCGCCGTCAACGGCGCGGATCCACTCCGCGGGCAGGCTGGGGGCGGCGAGATGCTGGAGGCGACCTGCGGCGTCCACCTGCAGAACCGACGCGAGCATGCCGTCGGTCTGAGCCTCGAAGAGCCGGGCCAGGGCATCGAGGGTTTTCGCGAGCGGTTCTCCGCGCGCAACCATCTCCAGCACTTCGGCCTGTTCTGCCAGGAGGGAGCCGCCGGGACGACGCACCATCTGGGACCTGTGACCAGTGAACAGTGACCAGCGACTACCTATCGGGCCAGGACGTGCTCGATCCGGCGATCGGGGATCAGCCACATGATGGCGACCGCGCCGTACAGCGCGCAAGCCGCCCAGGGTACCACGAATGCCAGCGCGACGGCGATCGCATAGATCCCGATCGAGACTTTGCCTTTCCAGTCCGCTCCGATCGCCACGGCGAGGGTGGATTCGGGTCCGTGGTGCGCGATCAGGGTCCGCACCAGCACCCAGTAGGCGCAGCCCGAAACCAGCATCAGCATCCCATAGAGGGCGACGGGCGCCATCGCGAAGCGCGTCGCGCCCATCCAGCGGGTTGCGAAGGGAATCAGCGACAGCCAGAAGAGCAGGTGCAGGTTGCCCCAGAGGATGGCCCCATTGACCTCCTTGGCGGCCTGGAGCAGGGTGTGATGGTTGTTCCAGTAGATCCCCAGGATGAGGAAGCTCAGCAGGTAGCTGAGCTCATCCGGGTCGAGCTCGCGGAGGTCCTGGAAACGCGGCGCGAGCGGAGTGCGGAGCTCCAGCACCATGATGGTTAGTTCGATAGGGTTGGCGCCGTGGCAGGACTTTTCCATGCCGCCCTTGGGCACCCGCATCCTCCGCAC
>CAYNNS010000194.1:0-6473 GCA_964398345.1 uncultured Gemmatimonas sp.
TCTGCGGCGTGTAGACCGCCAGCTCATCCATCTCGTCGCGCAGGTCCACGATCACGCCGGGACCGCAGAGCCACTCCATGGGAATCTCGTCGATGGTGCGGCCCGCCGTGACGAAGTGGCGCGGCGCATCGAGGTGGGTACCCATGTGGTTCGAGGTCTGGATGTATTGCGCGTTGACCCCGTGCTCCGCCTTGCGTTTGATGTACTTGACCTCGAAGGGCGGGTAGTACGGCCAGAAGGAGACTTCCTGATTCAGCGGCTGCGAGAGGTCATAGGTTCGCATGCGGAGCTCCGTACGGGAAGGAATCAGGCCCGCGCCCGGGAAACGGCGCGGGACAGCGCGCGCCGGGTGAGCACCCGGGCCAGCTGGCGCCGGTACGCGGCCGAGGCGTGCAGATCCGCGGGGGGATCGATGTCCGCGTTGCCGGCGAGCTCGGCGGCGGCGCGCAGCAACTCCGGGTTAGGCTGCTGTCCCCGCAGTGCGGCGGCGGCGCGCTCCGCCAGGACCGGCCCTTCTCCGACGCTGAGCAGCGCGATGCGCACGGCCCGAATCGCTCCCGCCGCGTCGAGCGTCACCACCACGGCGACCCCGACCAGCGCGAAGTCGCCATGGCGCCGTGCGAACTCCTCGAACGCCACGCCGGTGCGTGCCGGCTGCGCCGCGAGCTCGATGGCGGTGACCAGCTCGCCGGGCTCGAGTGCCGTGGCGAAGAGGCCGGTAAAGAATTCGCGCGCCGGAACCCGGCGCTCCGCCGTGCAGCTGCGGAGCACGAGCTGAGCCTCGAGCGCGAGCATCACCGCGGGGAGCTCCGCGGCGGGATCGGCGTGGGCGAGACTGCCGCCGATCGTGCCGCGATTGCGGATCTGCGGGTGCGCGACGTGGGGCATCGCCTCGGCGAGCAGCGGAGCGATCCGGGCAACCTCCGGCGCTCGCTCCACGCTCGCGTGCGTCGTCAGCGCGCCGATCCGGAGTCCGTCGCCCTGGCGCGTGATCCCCCGCAGCTCGTTCAGCGCGCCAAGATCCACCAGCGCCGCCGGTGCCGCGAGCCGGAAGTTCATCGCGGGGATCAGACTCTGGCCCCCGGCGAGCGGCTTGGCGTCGTCGTGCTCGGCGAGGAGCGCGAGCGCGGCGTCGAGCGTGGCCGGCCGGTAGTAGCCGAAGCCGGGCGGCTTCATGCCGGCGCACCTCCCAACCTGGACTGCAGCTCCTGGTTGAGCGCTTCGAGACCCTGGCGGGTCATCAGCTTGCTCACCGACTCGAGCAGCCGCTGGCCCAGCGCGGCGATTTTTCCGCCGACCTGCAGGTCGGCGCTGTACCGCATGGCCGTGCCGTTCGCTTCGGGCACGAGCTCCACGCGCGCCAGCCCGCGGGTGAACCCGAACCTGCCCTTGCTGTCGATCTGCATCGCGTAGCGCTCGGGCCGCTGCATCTCGCTGAGCGCGATACTCAGCTCGAACTCGGCCGCGGTGATCGGGCCGATGCCCACCCGCATGACCCCTTCGTAGCGATCGGCCGCGACGCGGGTGAGCGAGCGCGTCCCCGGCATCGCCTTCGCCAGCACAGCGGGATCCATCAGCAGATCCCAGATTGCCTCGGGCTTGCCCGGCAGCAGGTAGTTCCCCTCGACGATCATTTGGCGCCCTGCCGTTCCCGCGCTGCCACGAGCAGTTCAAAGAGCCGGCTCGGACTCAGCGGCATTTCGGTGACCTCCAGACCCGAATCGGGAAGCGCGTCTTCCAGCGCCTGCGCGAAGGCCGCGGCGGTCGGAATCGCGCCGGCCTCGCCGACACCCTTGGTGCCCAGGGGGTTGAGCGGCGATGGGCTCTCGAGGTGGGCCATCTCCACCGCCGGCACATCGAGGGCGGTCGGCAGCAGGTAATCCATGAACGACGCGTTGAGCAGCTGGCCGTTGTCGTCGAACGCGAGCCGCTCGTAGAACGCGTTGCCGATACCGTGCGCCACGCCACCCTGCACCTGGGCCTCGACCACCAGCGGATTGATCACCGTGCCGCAGTCGTGCACCACGACGTACCGCAGGATGGTCACCGCCGCGGTCTCGGGGTCCACCTCGACGAACACGGCGTGCACGCCGTTCGCGGCGTTGCCGCGGTCCGGCCCGAAGTAGGCCGTGGCCTCGAGGCCGGGTTCGGTGCCCGGGGTCACCGCGCCGCGCAGCGGGTTAGCCTTGCGGGCCAGCTCACCCAGCCCGATCGCCCGGTGCGGCGCGCCCAGCACCCGGACCTGCCCGCCGGTGAGCTCGAGCTGGTCGGCCGCCACCTCGAGCAGCGGCGCCGCCACCGCCAGAATCCGGTCGCGGACCTTGAGCGCCGCGGCATGACACGCGCTGCCCGCGACCACCGCGCCGCGGCTGGCGAAGGTGCCGGTCCCCCAGGTGAACTCGCGGGTATCGCCGGTCGTAACCTGGACCGCGTCCGGCGCGACGCCGAGCCCATCGGCGACGATCTGGGCGAAGGTGGTGAAGTGCCCCTGGCCCTGCGTCCCCACGCCGGTCGCCAGGCGCACCGTGCCGCTGGGTTCGATGGTCACCCGGGCCCCCTCGTAGGGACCGATCCCGGTGCCTTCGATATAGGACACGACGCCCAGCCCGACGTGCTTGCCTTCGCGCCGGAGCCGCGGCTGCTCCTCGCGGAGGAAGCGCGTGTAGCCCGAGAGCTCGACCGCCTTGTCGAGCGCGGCGGCGTAGTCGCCGCTGTCGTAGACCAGCGGCCGGAAGTCCTGGAACAGAATCTCGTGATCGTAGGGGAAGGCGTCGCGCGGAATCAGATTGCGGCGGCGGATCTCCACCCGGTCCATGCCCAGCTCGCGCGCGGCAAAGTCGAGCAGCCGCTCCATCACGAAGACGCCGTGCTGGCGTCCCGCCCCGCGCACCGGCGTCACGATCGGCTTGGTGGTGAACACCGCGGTGAACGCGCTGTCGTAATTCGGCACCACGTACGGCCCCAGCAGCGTACACTGGCTGTTGATCGGCACGGTGAGGCCGTAGGGGTCGTACGCGCCGGTGTCGTGCAGGAAGTGGTCGCGCACGCCGAGGATCGTGCCATCCTTCGCCACCGCGAGCTCGGCGTCGTGCAGCTGGCCGCGCTCCTGGGTCGTCGCATAGAAGTTCTCGCGCCGATCCTCGATCCACTTAACCGGCCGCTGCAGCCGCATCGCCGCCCAGGGGACCAGCACTTCTTCCGGATAGTACATCATGATCTTCGGACCGAACCCGCCGCCGATGAACGGTGCGATGACCCGCACCTGGGATTCCCGCAGGCCGAGCATCGCCGCCAGGCCGTTCCGGATCGGGATCGGCGCCTGGGTGGTATCCCAGATGGTGAGCTCTTCGGCACGCGCATCCCACTGCGCCACGACGCCGCGGTTTTCGATCGCCGCCGAAGCGCCCCGGTCGTAGTGAAAACGTCGGCTGATGATCGCATGCGCCCGCGCACGCGCCGCGGCGTAGTCCCCCTTCGACTGCCGGACCTGCGCGGCGACGTTGCTGCCGAACTGCTCATGAACCAGCGGCGCCCCCGGGGCAAGCGCGGCCTCGAGCTCGGTCACCGCGGGCAGGGGCTCGAGCTCAACCTGGATGTCTTCCAGCGCGTCTTCCGCTACATAACGGCTCTCGGCGACGACCATGGCGAGGGGCTCGCCGGCGTGGCGCACTTTGTCCCTGGCGAGGGGAACTTGCGTCGCGGTGTTGAAGACGAGGCCCGCGATTGGCGGTGGGGGAACCAGTAACGGCCCCGGCCGCCAGTAATCCCCCAGATCCGCCGCGGTGTACACCGCGACGACTCCGGCGCGGGCGCGCGCCGTACTCGCGTCGATGCCCTGGATTCGGGCGTGCGCTTCGTCACTCCGCAGGAACGCCACGTGGAGCATGCCGGGCAGCTGCACATCGTCCACGAACAGCGCCCGGCCGGTGAGCAACCGCGCGTCCTCGAGTCGCAGAGTTCGGGCCCCGAAATAACGCGCGCTCATGACCTCGCGGCTCCCGGCTCCCGGCCCCCGGCGGTCCTAGCAAACTGTCGCACCGCAGTCACGATATTCGCGTACCCGGTACAGCGACAGAGATTTCCCGAGAGCGCCGTCCGGATCTCCGCTTCGCTGGGATCGGGGTGTTCCTCGAGCCAGGGGATCAGCGTGAGCAGAATTCCCGGCGTGCAGAAGCCGCACTGCAGCGCGTGGGCTTCATGAAAGGCTTGTTGCAGAGGATGCAGCTGGTTGCCGCTGGCAAGAGCTTCGACCGTGGTGATCGCATGGGCTTCCGCCTGCACCGCGAAGAGCAGACACGAGCGGACGGCACTGCCGTCGAGCAGCACGGTGCAGGCGCCACACACACCGTGTTCGCATCCCACGTGGGTACCGGTGAGACCGAGCTCCTGGCGCAGG
The DNA here is from genome assembly GCA_964398345.1 of uncultured Gemmatimonas sp. Taxonomy (GTDB): domain Bacteria; phylum Gemmatimonadota; class Gemmatimonadetes; order Gemmatimonadales; family GWC2-71-9; genus JABFSM01. The sequence continues at coordinate 4,397 of CAYNNS010000194.1, forward strand.
AAGTCGCTCAGCAGGAGCCGTGGCTCGACCGCGCGTTCGTACCGGGTTCCGTTGACCGTGACACCAATGGTGTGCTGCCCGTTCACGCGCAGTCTCCCAGTGTCACAGCGGGTTCGTGGAGCCGGGCAACGCCGGCGAGGGGAAGCGGTCTAAACGATACGCCCCCACTTGGGGGGCGCAAGGCTGTGAGGGATTAGTGCGTCGGAGGCGGTGCCCAGCCGCCACCCAGGGCTTTGTAGAGCTGGACCGTGCCCTGGAGGTATTGCCGTTCCTGCGTGACCAGACTGAGCTGCGCGTTGAAGAGGGAGCGTTGGGCGTCGAGCACTTCCAGGTAGCTGGACACGCCGTTCTGATAGCGTTGCACCGCGAGAGCATACGCCCGAGCCAGTGCCTGCGCCTGCGTCTGCTGGGCGGCGAGCTGATCCCGACCCAGGCGGACAGTGACCAACGCATCCTCCGCTTCGCTGAACGCGGTCAGCACGGTTTGCTCGTAGCGGGCCCTGGCCTGATCGGCGCGCGCGCGCGAGGCCCGGTACTGGTCCGCGAGCCGTCCACCGGTGAACAACGGGATCGAGACCCCGGCTTGCGCGGTATAGATCTTATTCTTGCTGTCGAACAGCCCGCGGAACACCTGGCCCTGACGGCCATACTCTCCGACGATCATGACTTTGGGCAACCGGTTGCCCAGCGCCAGTCCCACGCGAGCCAGCGCCGCCTGATAGTCCCGCTCGGCACGTCGCACATCGGGCCGCCGGAGGAGCAGCTCGGCCGGGACCGAATCGGGCGCCGTCACCGCCTGCACCACGCTCTCGAGCGACTGGCCTCGCGCGATCGGGCCGGGCTGCTGGCCCAGCAGCAGGCTCAGCTGGTGTTCCAGCGCGCTCTGCTGCCGCGCGAAGTCGGCGACCCGCGCCGCCGGCGCAGCGACTTCGGCCTCGAACTGCCGGACGTCCAGCTCGGAGATTACCCCTTCATTGAATCGCCGCCGCGCCAAAGCCAGCGTGGCGCGGCGGGATTCCAGGGTTTGCTCGGAGATGGCTCGTGCCTGATCCAGCTCGCGGAGCTGCAGGTATGCGGTCACCACATCGCTCACCAGCGAGACCACTGCGGCGCGCTCGTCCTCCTCTCTGCCTCGAAGATCGAGCCCCGCCGCCTCGGTCTGGCGCCGCAGTCTGCCCCAGAAGTCGAGCTCCCAGGAGAGGTCGCCCGTCGCCCGAATTGCGTTGAAGTTGATCGGGTTGCCCCCGAAGGAAATCTGATCCTCGGCGGCAGAGAAATTTGCGCTGAGCTGCGGAAGGAGATCGCTGCGCGCTACACCGGCGAGCGCGCGGTACTCCCGAACCCGGGCCACCGCGATCCGGAGCTCGCGATTGTTCGCCATTGCGGTGCGCACCAGGGCGACGACCTGCGAATCCTTGAGCACGTCGAGCCAGGGCCTGTCGCTGGCGGTGTCGAGCGCGAGGGGACGCGGCAGCAGCAGCCGTGCCACGCTGTCCTGCGCGCGCACGCGGGTTAGTGAATCGAGGAATCCCCGCGCCGAGGCGCCCGTCAGGCTGTCGGGGAGGCGCGCCCCCCGCGCCGGCGGCGGGGTCACGTGCGTGGCAGGACCCAGCGCACACGCGGCGAGCGCGAGCGGCACCCCGAGCAGGAAGCTCCGACGCATGGTCAGGTGGTCTCCGGTGAGGCCGGCACCGGGGCCGGCGCCGTCCGTCCGCCCGGGGCCCGGGTCCGGTCGGCGAGCCCGCGGATCAGGGTGAAGAAGAGCGGGATGAAAAAGATCCCGATCAGCGTGGCGATCAACATGCCCGAGAAGACTCCCGTGCCGATCGAGTGCCGGCTCGCGGCGCCGGCCCCGCTGGCGATCAGGAGCGGCGACACGCCAAGAATGAAGGCGAACGACGTCATCAGAATGGGCCGCAGCCGCTGCCGGGCCGCTTCGAGTGCCGCCTCCCGGATCGGTTTCCCCTGGGCGCGGAGCTCGCTGGCAAACTCGACGATCAGAATCGCGTTCTTCGCCGCGAGACCCATCACCGCGATCATCCCGACCTGGAAGTACGCGTCGTTCGAGAGCGGCGCC
>CAYNNS010000195.1:0-2710 GCA_964398345.1 uncultured Gemmatimonas sp.
AGCGGGCCCGACCGCAATGCCTTCGTCCAGCGGGCGACCTGCAACGACGTCACCCAGCTCCAGGTGGGCGGGGTACAATACTCGGGCATCCTAACCCGCGAGGGCACCTTCGTCGACGACTGCACCGTCTACCGCTTCGAGAACCGCCTGATGCTGACGGTGAATGCCAGCAACCGCAAGAAGGCGTGGGACCACCTCGGCGACCTGAAGCAGACCGGGGCGGTGAACGTGCGGCTGCGCGACATCTCCGACGACACCGGGCTGCTCGCGGTGCAGGGCCCCAAAGCCCAGGCGCTGCTGCAGCCGCTCGCCGGCGGCGACCTCGAGAAGATCGGCTACTACACGTGCGAGACCGGCCAGATCGCCGGGTTGCAGTGCTTCCTCTCGCGCACCGGCTACACCGGCGAGGACGGCTTCGAGATCTACTGCCGCTGGCGCGACACCGTGGCGCTCTGGGAGGCGGTGACGAAGGCGGGCGCGGTCCCGATCGGGCTGGGCGCGCGGGACTCGCTCCGGCTCGAGATGGGCTACGCGCTCTACGGCCAGGAGATCGACGACACCATTACGCCGCTCGAGGCCGGGTTAGGCTGGATCGTCAAGCTCGACAAGAGCTCGAGTTTCGTTGGGATGCACGCGCTCAAGCAGCAGAAGCTGCACGGCGTGACGCGCAAGACCGTCGGCTTCAGGCTCAACGGCCGCGGCATCCCGCGCCACGGCTATCCGGTCTGGTATAACAATCGGCAGGTGGACCTGGTGCGCTCCGGCGGCCAGAGCCCCTCGCTGGGTTACGCGATCGGGACGACCATGCTGCCCGCGGCGGCCGCAAAGATCGGGACGACGTTCGAGGTCGACTGCCGCGGTGAGAAGATCCCCGCGGAAGTGGTGAAGCGCCCGTTCTGGACGCACGGCAGTGTCCGGAAGTAGGCGGACCGGCGGACCGCCCGACCGCCCGGCCGTCCGAATTGCAGTGCTGACTATCTCGACGGCCGGCGCCCGCGGTGAGCGCGCCGACACGTCCGGCGACACGATCGCAGCCTGGGCCGGTGAGCGCGGCTTCACGCTCGCGGACCGCAAGCTGGTGTCCGACGACAGCGTGGAGATCGTGCGCGCCCTGCTCGAGCTGGCCGACGGCGGCAACTGCGACCTCGTCGTCACGACCGGAGGAACCGGTCTCACGCCGACCGACGTGACCCCCGAAGCCACCCGTGCGGTGCTGGAGCGCGAGGCGCCCGGGATCGCCGAGGCCATCCGGGTGGGCGCGCTGGGCAAGTTCCCCCGCGCGGCGCTCTCCCGCGGGTTAGCCGGCGTCCGCGGCAAGACGCTGATCGTGAATCTTCCCGGCAGCCCCGGCGGCGTGCAGGACGGCCTCGCGGTGCTGCAGCAGTGGCTGGAGCACGCGGTAGACCTGGTGCGGGGGGAGCGAACGGACCATTAGTGCGAGTGATGAGTGGCGAGTGGCGAGTCCCGCCCGCCCCTCACCACTCGCCACTCAAAGGAAATCCACGTGAAGTTGCTGGGCCTGGTCGTCCTGGTCGTGCTGCTGCTCTTCACGGCCTACAACGGCATCATCGAGGGCATCGCCGCCACCCACTACGCCGGGACCCGCGGCATGCAGGTCGCGACGGTGGGGCAACTCCTCTACGGCTTCTCCGCCACGGCGACCCTGCTCGCGCTGGCAGTTCAGCGCCGGCTCGTCGCCCCGCTACTCATCGTCTGGGGCGTCGGCGGCACGCTGGTCTCGGCGCTCGCGCCGGTGGTCTATGGCGGCAGCCCATGGGGGATCGGGGCCCTCTCCGGCGCCGCGGCGGCCTTCCTTTTCTGGCTGATCCACTCGCTCTGGTGCCGCGCTACGCGCTACGCGCAACGCGTAGCGCCTAGCGCATAGCGCATAGCGATGCCTTCCCAAGTCCTCCTCACGATGGCCGACCTCGAGACCGCGGTCCCCCTGAACGCGGCGCTAGAGGCAGCCGGCTTCACGACCGCGCTGGTGGGCCCGCTCGACGACGCCCCCGCCGCGCTCCGCCGCGAGCACCCCGATCTCCTGATCCTCACCGGCGCGGTGCACGATCCCCCGGCGCTCGGGTTAGCGCGCATGGCGCGCGAGTCGGAGCTGTTCACGCTGGCGCTGCTCGAGCCCACCGACTCCGAGCGCGGCGAGCGCATCGCCCGGCTCGGTGCGACCGCGGTGCTCACGAAGCCGGTCAGGCCCGACGAGGCGGTCGCCACCGCGCGCCGGCTGATCGAGCGGCGCCGGCTGCAGCAGCTCACCGGGATCGCGGGCAAGGGCCCCGGGATCCAGGAAGTGCTGGTCAAGATCGGGCAGATGGGCCCGGTCACCTCGACGGTGCTGATCGAGGGCGAGTCGGGCACCGGCAAGGAGCTGGTGGCGAAGGCACTGCACGATCTCAGTCCCCGGCGCGGCAAGTCTTTCATCGCCGTCAACTGCTCGGCGCTGCCGGAGACGCTGCTCGAGTCGGAATTGTTCGGACACGAGAAAGGCGCCTTCACCGGCGCGGCGGAACGCCGGCTCGGCCGCTTCGAGCTGGCGGATCAGGGCTCGATCTTCCTCGACGAAATCGGCACGGTGCCGCTCAGCGTGCAGGTCAAGCTGCTGCGGGTGCTGGAGAGCAGGAGCTTTTTCCGGGTCGGCGGGGTGCAGCCGATCAAGGTGGCAGTGCGGGTGATCGCGGCCACCAACCGCGCTTGGCGC
>CAYNNS010000195.1:2720-5835 GCA_964398345.1 uncultured Gemmatimonas sp.
CCGCTCCGCGAGCGCCGCGAGGACATCCCGCTGCTGGTCCGCCGCTTCATCCGCGAGTTCGCCAAGGCGCACGATCGCCCCTTCCGCGGGATTACCGCCGAGGCGATGCAGCGGCTGGTGGAAGCGCCCTGGCCGGGGAACGTGCGCCAGCTCCGGAACCTGATCGAATCGATGGTGGTCCTGGCCCCCGGCACCGAGATCCGGGCCTCGGATATCCCGGGGGACATCCTCGAAGGGGCCCCCGCGGTCCTCCCAGTCCTCTTACCGCGGGGGGCCGGGAGCCGGGAGCCGGGAGCCGTCGGCGGCCAGGAGCTGGAGTTCATTCTTCGGGGTTTGATCGACCTCCGGATGCAGGTGGAGGAGCTCCGCCGGAGGCTCGACGAGCGCCCCGGACGGATCCAGGTGATCGAGGTCCCCGATAGCGCCATCACCCCCATTTCCATAGAGCCGGGAGAGCCGGAACCCCCCAAGGAGGTCATCTATCGGCCTGGCATGACAATGGCTGAGGTGGAGAAGGCCACAATATCTGCAGCCCTGCGCGAGTGTCAAGGAAATAGACGGCAAGCGGCCGCAAGGCTGGGGATAGGCGAGCGCACGCTTTACCGGAAGATCAAGGAGTTCAAGCTCGCGTAACTTGTGGTGGTGTCACAACTTGAGTCACCGAGGCCATTGACAATGCCGGGCTCGCCCGCGATGTTGGGAAGACCGACAGCGTGAACTTTGTCATAGACAGCGACGCCTGCGTCGCCTGCCTGGCTTGCGTCCGGGTGTGCCCCACCGATGCCATAGCGGTGGCTCCCGACGCTTCCATGGTCCGGGTGATCGACGAAGCGTGCATTCGCTGCGGGCTGTGCGTGCCCGAGTGTCCCCACGACGCGGTGCAGGTGAGCGGGGAGCTGGGGCGCGCGGTGGCGATCGCCGCCGAGGGAACCGGGATCCTGATTCTGGGGACGGAGAGCGCGGCGCACTTCTACCCGCAGCAGCCCGAGCAGGTGGTGAACGCGTGTTACGCGGCGGGCTTCCGGGTGGTGTCGCGCGGGGTGATCGGCGACGAGCTGGTGGCCAACGAGTACATGAAGCTCTGGCGCACGGGCCAGTACGGCACCCTGATCCGCTCGACCGACCCGGTGGTGGTGGATGCGATCCGCGCGGGGTTCCCCGAGCTGGTGCCCTACCTGGCGCCGGTCGTGACGCCGCCGGTAGCGGAGGCGCGCTACCTGCGCTCGCTCTATGGGGACGGGGTCAAGATCGTGTACGTCGGGCTGGCGGCTTCGCCGGGCGCGCCCGAGCTGGACGCCTGGGTCACTTTTGATGATCTCGCCGAGCTGCTGAAGCTCAGGGGGGTGACGGCGGCGGCGCAGCCGACGGTGTTCGCGCGGCTGCCGCAGGAGCGGCGGAGACACGTGAGCGCGGCGGGCGGCATGCCGCTGGCGCTGCTCGAGGAGCTGAGGCAGACCAGCAAGCGCTACCAGAAGCTCCGGGGCTTGAGCGCGCTGCCGGCGCTCTCCCGCGCGGTGACGGTCGACAAGCTCGACCTGGGCTTCGTGGACATTCTCTCGGCGGACGGGGCGCTGGATCACCCGCTTTCGGGTCCGCGGGAGGAGCTCTACTGGCGGCGCAACGTGGTGCAGAGCAGCGAGCCGCCGCGGAGCCTGGCGCCGGTGGTGGAGCCCGGAATCGTTGCAAGCGTTGGCGCGGTGTTCGATATCAAGCCGCGGCGCCAGGGCGCCGATGCTGCTGCGGTCCAACAGGTCCTGAAGACGATCGGACTGGGTCCCAACGGGCGGCCCTGGGATTGCGGGGCCTGCGGGTACTCGACCTGCCGCGACTTCGCGGAGGCGGCGGCGCTGGGGCGGGCTTCGATGAAGCAGTGCGCGCCGTACCAGGAGCGCCGGGCGGAGGAGAGCCAGCGCGAGGCGGCGACGGACCTGCTGACGGGGCTGGCGACGTTCCGCGTGTTACGGGACCGGCTGACCCAGGAAGTGGAGCGGAGTAAACGGAGCGGCGAGAAGTTCACGGTGCTGTTCATGGACCTCGACCGTTTGAAAGAGATCAACGACGCCTACGGGCACGAGGCTGGCAACGAGGTGCTCAAGGCGGTGGCGCAGGAGATCCGGGCGGCTGTGCGTGCCTCGGACCTGGCGGCGCGTTACGGCGGCGACGAATTCGTGGTAATTCTGACCCGGACGCAGGTGGATGGTGCGGAGCGGGTGGCGGAAGCTTTGCGTGAGGGGATCGAAGAGGTGGGCCGCCGGCTGGGTTATCCGCTGGGGGCGGTGACGGTGAGCGTGGGGATCGCGGAGTACGATCCCGGGCATCCGGCAAGCGGCGACCTGCTGGTCAACGCGGACCGGGCGCTGTACCGGGCGAAGGCTTCCGGCAGGAACACGGTGGTGTAGTGGCGAGTGGGCGAGTGGCGAGTGGCGAGTGGAGTGAAACTCAAGTGAGGCGAGCGTGAGCGGACCATCAGCGTCGCGACCGAACGAGCCGAACCGGCCGCTGCCGCCCGCGGTGCCGGAGAACCTGCCCGACCCCTGGGGGGTGCGGCGCGCGGAGAACCTGCTGACCTCGCTGGAGGGTGTGCTCTCGGCGCGGGTGGTGACCACGCCGCTGGGTGAGGTGAGCGAGGTCCACGTGCTGGCGCAGGCGGGCCAGCCGGCGAAGCAGCTGGTGCGGAATATCGAGAGCGCGCTCCTGGCGCAGCTCGGTTTGCGGGTGGATCACCGGAAGATCAGCATCGCGCAGACGGCGGATGTCAAACCGATCGAGACGCTGGAGCGGCATGCGGTGCGGGAGCGCTCGCTGCAGCGCCAGGTGTTGTTCGAGGCGCTGACGGTGCAGCCGGGCCGGAGGCCGCAGCGCTCGGTGGTGCAGGTGAGCCTGATGTTCGGGGGCAAGCAGGAAGGGGCGGAGGAGGAGGGGGCGGACACGTTGCGGGGGCGGGTGGAGGCGGCGGCGAAGGCGACGGTGGCGGTGCTGGGCCGCACGCTCAATCGCGGGTCGATGCTGCCGGAGGGGGCGCGGGTGGTCCAGGCGCTGGAGAGAGAGGTTGTCTTGGCCAGGCTGCCGGCGATGAAGGGGCGGGACCAGTTGCTGGCAACGTGGCAGGCGTGAG
>CAYNNS010000195.1:5845-6456 GCA_964398345.1 uncultured Gemmatimonas sp.
GTGGCGGTCGGGGTGGTGTGGGTGGGGGGGGGGGGAGGGCGGGGGGGGGGGGGGGGGGGTCGGGGGGGGGGGGGGGGGCGGAGGGGGGGGGGGGGGGGGGGAGGGGCGGGGGGGGGGGGGGGGGAGGGGTGGGGGGGGGGGGGGGGGGGGGCGGGGAGGGGGCGGGTGGCGGGGCTGGATCGCACGCTGAATCGCGGGTCGATGCTGCTGGAGGGGGCGCGGGTGGTTCAGGCGCTGGACCGGGAGGTGGTGTTCGCGACGGTGCAGGCGATGAACGGGCGGGACAGCGTGACGCTGACGGGGACGGCGGAGGTGAGGAACAGTCCGGAGCGGGCGGCGGTGTTCGCGGTGCTGGACGCGACGAACCGGTGGAGCGAATTGAGGCGGCCGGCGTAACCCGGCGGCTGACTGTCAAATATTTGGGTCTAGCGGGTTTGGCGAGTTGGTGATAGCTCAACCTCGAATCGAAAGGAAAGGAACGGACTAAAGGGAGGGGACCCCGGTCTTCGCGGAACCGGAGCGGAAGTGAGCGGGTACAACTGAGGGGATCCTTCGGCCGCCATAGGTGGGCCTGCCCACTCCCTCAGGCACGAGTCCCCGAGGAGGGGAGT
>CAYNNS010000196.1:0-6401 GCA_964398345.1 uncultured Gemmatimonas sp.
ACGCGTGGAGCACGTATACCGCCTCAGCAAACTTCGCGATGTAGATCACCCGATGGGCTACGCCGGTGCGAATCCGGAGCTCATTGACCCCCGCGCCAACGTCGGGAAGGGGTTTCCAATCGCTGGGCTCCTCGCCTTGCTGCACTCTGAACAACTCATGGCCAGCCTCCCGCCTGGCCTTGTCCGGGAAGGCCCGCAACTCGGCGCGGGATGACCCGATCCAAAGCAGGGGCTTATCAGCCATCGAGCAATATATACATAGGTATATAAATGGACAAGTTGCCTAACAAGCGCTTGGAGCTGCCGGGGCCCAGCAGCGCTTCGGCCGCCGCGGACAACGATATCTTACATGACGCGGCGGCCTCAGCCTGGGCCCGCAGCTCAAGCGCAGGGCGTTAGAGCGCATTGCGGAGAAAATGGGAAGACCTGTCACCGTCGCCTGCATCTCAGTGCTCCAACTTTGGGCTTCACGGGCTTTGGCGGCCCAGAGCATGCCCAATGCAGACTCCGCTTTCATTCGGATCGCTCTCGAGCACATCTACCAGGCTAGGAAACCAACGCGGATCATCATTCTAGAGCGCATCCTCGCCCTTCCCCCCGTCCGACCTCCGAAGCTTCCATCATGTGACTCTCTCGACTTTTGGCGTCTTATTGCTCCGATCAAGCCACGCTGCGGTCAGACCGTCCTCGACTCCATACCGTCGGACCTCTCAGTTGGGGCAGCTCCCCAATTGTGGGGAGAGACTGAGTGGGCCCAAGCCGACATGCCTGAGACTATCTCAGTTGTTCCCGACTCAAGAATTCGCGCCATGTTCGGGAGGACGGATCTCAATGCCAGTTGGCGCGACTTCTATGCGAGCTATCCCGGTACAGGCGGCTTTGACAGCTTCTCGCATGCCCTCGTTTCTGCTGACGGGCTTCAGGCGTTGGGCTACGCCTACCATGCATGCGGCGGTCTGTGCGGCGAGTGGGCTTACGTCTGGCTGCGTCGAGACACTCCTGAGGGCGCTGGCGTCTGCACCGTTGGATCACACTCGCGGTTTCCTAGTTATGCAATGCGCTCTAACCAGCGCTTGGAGCTGGTCGTTAGACAGCGTCGTATATGACCCAGTCATTTGGCTCTACTCTGGTCTACGGCTTCGGAAATGTCTTCGCCGAGGAGGCAAAGGCCTCTGCGACGCGTTCGAGGACTGCTGCCGGCCAAGGGCGGAGGGAGGAGAGTGCTGGCGCCGCAGCTGCGACAGTCTTGATGGCGTGTGCTGCGTTGGAGGCCACCATTTCAGAACTTGCGACGATTCTCAACTCCCTACCCCGGCACCCCGACGCCCTCTCTGAAGACGATCTCCACACGATTCGCGACGGAAACAAGAACCTAGCAACTCGATACATGAAGCTGATCAAGATCTACTCTCCAAAGACCGAGTGCGATGACCACGAGGAATTCAAGAACGTTCGCTGTCTCGTAGAACTCCGCAATCACTTTGCTCACCGCCACGCGGCGTTCTTGGACCCTGGACAGTGGCCGAAAGAGCTCAGGAAATGCCGGGCACGTATTCCGTACCATGCGGATGGGCACCACGATTGGACGTCAGTCCTACTAATACCTGATGTTGCAGACTGGGCTCTAAAGACTCAGGCAGCGTTCATGTCTTGGTTTGGCCCCCTAATCCCGGACGTCAAGCCAGCGCCTTCAACTGGGGACTCCGCTGTCTAACAAGCGCTTGCTGCTGGCGGGGTGTAAGCGCCTCAGCCGCCGCAGGATATCTTTGAACCAGGACCTGCGGCGGCTTCGGCACACCCCGCAGCAGAAGCGCAGGTCGTTAGGCGGACTCCATGGCGCTTGCAAACTATATCCGATTGATGACGAAGACGATTCCTTGTCGGGCGTTGAGCCGATTCGTCATGCTAATGCAGTCGTTGACTGTAGTCGCCTTCACCGCTTCGCAGCGCACAGAGCAACCACGACTCGAAGGAACTCTTGGCGATTACTCGCAGGTATCGCTCGCACCTGTTCCCGGCGGACGACATGTCCTGGTCGCAGTCGACTCGTTTCTCCTCCGTTTCGATCGCAAATCGGGCCGCGCACAGATAGTAGCGCGCGGTCGCTTCCGCAACTTGTCGCTTTCCGCGGACGGGCAAATGCTCGCGTTCGATCGCCCCACGAACGGCGTGGGCCACGTCTGGGTGGCACGCGTCGATGCGGCCACGGGCATGGTTGATTCACTGAGACAGCTCGTCGCTGAACCGAGCTTCCGTCCGCTTATTGCGCCCGACGGTGACCGGGTCGCCTTCACGCATTCAACGGTCGACGGGGAATCGATTGCCTGTGTCTCGCGCAGAGACGGCTCGCGCAGAACTCTACCCGTCGTCGGGGCGAACGTTGTTGCCGTCGGCTGGTCCACCGATGGGGAAGCGCTGTACTACACCGCGCCGGAGCCGCGTTTCGGCCGCAGTTACTCGATCCATCGACTCAAGCTGTCGGACACGAGCGACGAAGTCGTGATCGCTCGCAACTTCCTTCCGAACGCGCGTCTTTCACCCGATGGCCGCTACCTGATCTTCAAGTCGACCTCTCGACGACTCGCCGTAGCATCGTCCGATGGCACGGGGATGAGAGACCTCGATGCCGTCGAGGGGCTAGGCGCGAGTTTCGGCGCGCCGCAATGGGTGCCGGGTGAACCTGAGCTTCTGTTCCCATCGTTCACGGAACGCCGATCTGTCTGGAAAGCCTCGATTGCGGACGGACGCTCCGACCGACTGACAGAGCAAGAATGGGCAGCCTGGCCGGCGATCTCACCCAGGCAGCAGCTCGCGGCAGTGATCGCGTTGAATGACGGCGCCGGAATACTGCTACAGGGCCCGGCCGATGCGCGGCCGCGTGTGCTTCGGATGGAGGAGTTAACGATGACAGGTCCCTACGGGCCTCGGCTTACCTGGTCACCGGACGGGAAAACGCTCGCGGCGACCATAGGCAACTTCGAACGACCGGCGCATCCGAACCCGACTGGCATCCTGCTCATAGACGCCGAGACCGGACGCACGCGCGCGCTGTCAACTGCAAGTGAATTGCAGGGATTCATCTGGAGCCGAGATTCTCGTGCGATTCGTTATATACACCAGCCAGATGCAGCGAACGACGATCGACAGCGGCCGCAACAAGTTCGGGAGACTCGACCCGGTGAGCCCGACCGCCTCGTGCAGGAACTTCATCAAGCAGTAGGTGGATTATCGTTCGTTGACTTTGAGCATGTATACAGTTGGAACGATGGGGCTCTGACCGACCTTGCGACCGGGCAGCGCCACGCCGTCCTAGATTCCGAAGACATCCCGCGGTACGGTGCTGGCGGATCGACGGGTGCTCCGACCATTCCTTCCTTCTCGCCCAACGGTCAATGGTTCGTTGCGGCGGCTGGATCATCAGCTGGCGGCCCTTTGGATCGAGTCGCCCTCGTCGCAGTTCAATCGGGTAGACGCCGACTGCTAGAAGCTGGCTTGACGCATTCAGTGGACTTGGCTGCATCATGGCAAGCTGATAACAAGCATGTCGTTGTCACGGGTCGGGATTCAACCGGCGTCAGTCGAATGGTTCTCCTTGATATCGATAGCGGCCAGCGACGCATGATCGGGACAATAGACTCTGATCGTGAGGGCGTCATGTTTGCACAGTCCTCAGATGGCGCATGGCTCGCGGTATCGAGGCGTGGAAAGTCACCGCCCGTCAGCCTGCTGGCACTCCGGCTGAACTTCTGATCGCCTCCGAGCGCCACCTAACGTTGGCTTGCTGCAGACGGCCGAGCAAAGTTAGGCGCGCTCCGCGCGCTCGGTTTGATTCGGCCGCAGCAGAAGCTGGGCGTTAGGCGCCATTCGGTGGAACTCCGAAGCATTATGGTCCAAATCCACAATGAAAGCCTATCCCCCGTGACTGGTCGGATCATGGGGATTCTCATGTTTCTTGCAGGTGTTGCGGCGCTGGTAGCTCTTCAGATGGAGTGGCGCGAACAAATTGGTCAGCGCGGTACGGCCGGTTGGAATGCGGTTCTTGGCATAGGCGGATTCCTCTCCGCAGTTGCTGTCCTTATGGGGGCGAGGTTGGCCCTCGCGCCTCGCCGGTCCACTGTCGTTCTGCCGAATGCGATGCTCCGCCTCGGAGTCATATTACTCCTCGCTCTGGGCATTGGCCAAATAGTCTTGTCTCTTGTGGAACCAGCTCCTTACTGGTCCCTTTGGAGTGGGGTTGCCCTTGGCCTGGGAGGCTCTTTGGGGGCGTATCAACTCCTTCGCCGACGTAGTCGCGGCGAGCCGGGCCCACCTCGAGCTGAATGACCCAAGCGCATGAGTTCTTCTATCGATGTCCTTGGTGTTCGCGAATGGCGCCTAAAGCGCTTGCTGCTGCCGGGGCGTGGGCGCCTCAGCCGCCGCAGGCTATTATCAAAGGTGATCTGCGGCGGCTGCGGCACGCCCCGCAGCAGAAGCGCAGGTCGTTAGGCACCCTCCCGCCAAACTCCGTTCCCCTCCGGCCTCACGTATATTTACCGGTCACAGAGTCTGATGCCGGAGGGGACATGGATCGGAAGAAAGTCATTCACAGCGATCCTGAGATTCTGGGGGGCAAGCCCGTCTTTGTGGGCACGCGAGTCCCAGTCAAGTCGCTCTATGACTACCTCGAGGGTGGGGATTCACTCGATGAATTTCTTGACAACTTCCCCAGCGTCTCAAGGGAGCAGGCAATTGCGGCGCTCGAGCTTGGTCGAATGATGGCCGAAGCCAATGCGCCTGCTTCTTGATGAGTGTGTCCCGCGACCACTCAAACGTGAGCTGGTGGGCCACGAAGCGATCACCGTTGTCGAGATGGGCTGGTCAAGCAAGCGGAACGGCGAGCTGCTTGATCTCGTGAGTTCCAACGGCTTCGACGCCTTCCTGACAGTCGACCAAAATCTCTTCTTCCAACAGAACCTCCAGGCGGCTGGCGTCGCGGTCGTGCTCGTTGTGGCACGCACGAACCGGCTCAAAGAACTCCGCCCGCTTGTTCCCGCAATCCTGGCTGCTCTGAAGGAATTGAAGCAGGGCGGCTTTGTGCAGGTCGGTGCCTAACAAGCGCTTGCTGCTGCCGGGGCGTGAGCGGCCTCAGCCGCCGCGCGATATCTTTGACCTTAGTCCGCGGCGGCTTCGGCACGCCCCGCAGCAGAAGCGCAAGTCGTTATGCCGCCCCCTTCCCCGCCTTGCATTGCCACCCTTGACAAACGTATATACATCTGCATATTAGCAGATGGAGTTCTCCTGGGATCCGGACAAGAGCGAGGAGAACCTTCGGCAGCGAGGCTTCGACTTTGCCTTTGCCAGCACGATCTTCCGCGGCCCCACACTGGAGCGGGAGGATCGCCGGCAGGATTATGGTGAGAAACGTGTCATTGCGACTGGCCTCGCCGACGACGTGGAACTGACGGTCGTGTACACCGACCGCCAGCTGCCGGACGACCGGATCGAGCGCCGCCTGATCTCAGCACGAAGGAGCAACCGGCATGAGCGCCAAGCGTTCCAAGCCAGTCTCAAAACGCCTTGATCGGCCCAGTCGCGGCCGCGCAAATATGGCGCGCCTGCGAGTGATGACCGAAGCCGAGATCGAGCGGACCTCCCCGCCCGAACTCGCCGATCTTCCCGAGGACTTTTGGGATGACGCAACCCTGGTCATGCCTGTGTCGAAGCAGGCGATCTCACTCCGCGTGGACGAGGACGTGCTGGATTGGTTTCGCAGTCTCGGTCCGCGCTATCAGACCCGGATGAATGCCGTCTTGCGCTCATATATGGTGCAGGCTGGCAAACGCAGTCCTTCCCGGACCCGGCGTTCCCGCAAAGGGGCGGCATAACAAGCGCTTGCAGCTGTCGGGGGCGCCCACTAGGCGGCAGCCGCGCGGTATCTTTGGCTGTCCGGTTGCGCGGCTGCCGCCGCGCGCCCCGCAGCTGAAGCGCAGGTCGTTAGGTGGCCTCCAATTGTTTGCAGAAGAATCCTGATGCACCGGTTTGGCCTGCTCCCATCCTTTCTCTTGCTAGAACTCCCCACAGTCATTTTCGGCTGTGGCTACCCTCATCCTCAGACCTCGTCAATACCAGCCCCTTGTGAACAGCTCAAACCTATGTTCCGGGGCACCACAATAAAGGGCCCTTCCTTCTCCTTCGTTCTTCCAAGCAAAATCACGAGCTTCTGTGATACCCGGTGCAGGGCATGACGCCGATCCGGTGTCGCCACGCGCGGTGAATTCGGCGCGCCAGAATCAGAACAGTAGCACTTCGATCGGCACCTCATCGGTCCTGATGGAATCGTCGAGTGCATATTTACGGCTGCGCGAAGACTTTACGGTCAAGGAAACCTTTTTGAGGGGATTTTACAGAGAGAGGAAAGGGGA
>CAYNNS010000197.1:0-2898 GCA_964398345.1 uncultured Gemmatimonas sp.
CGTCGGTTTCTCCCGGCCGCCAGACCGTGCCGCGCGGATCGCCTTCCTGCAGGGCACGCTCGATGCCCGGTCCGCTGGCCCCGGGATAGGGCACGGCGGCGGGGTCCATGGTGGACCAGTTGGTGGCGCCGGCGGAACCGTTCTCGTTGCCGATCCAGCGCAGGTCGGGTCCGGCATCGGAAAACATCACGGCCCCGGGCTGCAGCTTGCGCACCAGTCCCCAGAACCTCGGCCAGTCGTAGACCTGGCGCTTGCCGTTGGGGCCTTCGCCGTTGGCGCCGTCGAACCAGACCTCGTGGAGCGGTCCATAGCGGGTTAGCAGCTCGGTGAGCTGGGCGCAGTAGACGTCGTTGTAGCGCGGCGAATCGCCGTAGGCCGGGTGACTGCGATCCCAGGGCGAGAGGTAGACCCCGGCTTTGAGCCCCTCGGCGCGGCAGGCGTCGGTGAACTCGCGCACCACGTCACCCTGACCGTTGCGCCACCCGCTCGCCGCGACCGAATGACGCGTGGTGTCGCTGGGCCAGAGGCAGAAGCCGTCATGGTGCTTGGCGGTGAGAATCAGGGTGCGGAACCCGCCGGCCCTGGCGGAGCGCGCCCATTGCCGCGCGTCGAGCGCGGTCGGGGCGAAGCTCGCCGGGTCTTCGCGCCCATCGCCCCACTCCCGGTCGCTGAAGCTGTTGACGCCGAAGTGCAGGAACAGGGCGAGCTCGTCGCGTTGCCATTCGAGCTGCACGCGGGACGGCAGGGGGCGGGGGACGCGGGCCGCACCGGGCAGCAGGAAGGCCGACCCCGTGGCGGCGAGGAAATCGCGCCGCGTAAGCGGGCTCACCGGACGGTCAGCTCTCCGCGCAGGCGGATATCCACCGACGAGGCGCCGAGCATAACCCGGAACCTACCCGGTTCGACCACCCAGCGCCCGGCCGCATTCCAGAGCCGGAGCTGTTCCAGCCCCAGCCCGAAGCTCAGCTCGCGTTCCTCGCCGGGCTCGAGGTGGACCCGCTGGAATCCGGCGAGCTGGAGCACCGGACGGGCGACCGAGGCGAGCAGGTCGCGCAGGTAGAGCTGCACCACCTCGTCACCGGGTCGGGTGCCGACATTCCGGATACGACAGCGGATCGAGGCCCGGCCGTCGGGAGGGATCTCTGCCGGCTCGATCGCGAGCCCCGAGTAGTCAAAGCGGGTGTAGCTCAGGCCGAAGCCGAAAGGAAAGAGCGGCTTGCCGGTGAGGTCCAGGTAATCGTCGCCGCGGCCGGTGGGCAGGTGATCGTACACCAGCGGGAGCTGACCCTCGGCCAGGGGGAAGCTCACCGGCAGCCGGGCGGCGGGATCGGAGTCCCCGAAGAGCACGTCGCTCACCGCCTCGCCTCCCTGCTCGCCCGGATACCACGCGTCCAGCACCGCGCCGACGCGATCGAGCCAGCGGGTCATGGTGACGGCGCTGCCGCCGATGAGCACCACCACGACCGGCTTGCCGGTCGCGGCCACGCGCAGGATCAGCTCCTCCTGGCGACCCGGAAGGCCCAGCGAGGCGCGATCGCGGAATTCCCCTTCTTCGATGCCCGCGACGACGATGGCGATGTCGCTTGCCGCTGCGGCGCGTACCGCGCCGGCGATGGCCGGGGCGCTCTGGGAGACGCCGGCGTCCCATACCAGCTTGAGCCGTGCGTTGCCGGTCGTCTCGAAGTATTCGACCCTGAGCGCATGGCGGCTGCCCGGCCGCAGTGCGACCGGGGCCAGCAGGGGCCGGAAGGAACGCTTGCTCCAGTTGTCGAGCAGCAGCCGGCCGTCGAGCCAGAGCCGGAAACCGTCGTTGCCGACGAGGCCGATCCGCCGCACGCCACCCGGCGGGACACGCAGCGTCCCGGTCCAGCGCACCGAGTACCAGTCGAACGGAATGCCGGGGCCCGGCGGGTTGAGGGTCCAGCCGAAGTCGAGCCGGGGATCGGTGCGGACGAGTTGGGGCTCCCCTTCGAGTCGCGGGTTAGCGAAGTACTCTCCCCGCAGTCCCGCCCCGAGCTGCCCGGCGGGGACCGTGACCCACTCCGGCGCGAGCCGGCCCGGCCCCGGGGCGTAGCGCACGTTCCCCGCGCCGAGGCGGCGGCGGAGCGCGTCGAGGATCGAGCGCTTGCTTTCGCCGGGGCCGCTGTAGCCGCCCAGCCGCGCCTCGCTCGCGTCCGCGCCGATGACGGCGACGCTGTGGACCCGGCCGAGCGGCAGGGTCGCGTGCGCGTTCCGGAGCAGCACGATGCCGGCGCGAGCGGATTCCAGCGCCAAGGCCCGGTGCTCCGCGGAGTGGTTCACGCGCGTCGCGCTGTCGGCGTCGGCGAAGGGCTGCTCGAAGAGCCCGAGCTCGAACTTGGCCCGGAGCACCCGGGTGACCGCGGCGGCAATCACCGAGTCGGCAATCAGGCCGCGGCGGAAGGCGTCGAGATAGGGCCGGTGCTGCGGGAAGGAGGACTGCAAGATGACGTCGAGGCCGGCCGAGAGCGCGTCACGGGCCGCGGCGGCCGTGTTAGGCTCGGTGTGGTGCAGCACCGTGGCGCCGCCGGTGGCCGCCGCATCGGAGATCACGAAGCCGGTGAAGCCCCACGCCTGCTTGAGCACCCCGTTGAGCAGCCAGGGATTCTGGGTGGCCGGGACGCCGCCGACCGAGTTGTAGGCGCTCATGACCGAGCCGGCGTGCGCGTCCTGGACAGCCACGCGAAACGGCGGGAAAAAGAACTCCTGCAGGGTGCGCTCGTCGTAGCCGACGGGATAGCTGTCGCGGCCGCCGTCTCCGACGTTCGCGACGAAGTGCTTGGGCGTGGCAATCACCCCGGCCTGCTCGAAGGCGCCGACAAATGCACGTCCCAGCATCGAAGCGAGCCAGGGGTCCTCGCCGTAGGTCTCCTCGACCCG
>CAYNNS010000197.1:2908-6400 GCA_964398345.1 uncultured Gemmatimonas sp.
CGCTCGACGACTGCAAGCATCACGTCGCGACCTGGTTGAAGCCGAAGAACGCGCGGCTGTTCGTCGTCGGCGATCTCGGCGAGGCGCAGCTGCGCGCGCTGTTCGCGAAATCGCCGCTCGCGGCGTGGGCCGGCGACATGCCCAAGCCCCCGGCGTTGACCGCACCCAAGACGAAGGCCGGCCGGGACTTCTTCGTCCACGTACCGGACGCGGCCCCAGCGAACGTCGCTCGCCAGATTGGGCACGGGAGCCAGCACCTGGCGGATGCCGCGGCTCCGGGTTTCCCGTGCGATGGCGCGCGCCACACGTCCCACCAGCGCGGTGTCCCAGCTGGCGGCGAGGGCGATGGCCGCCGGAAACACCGTCGCTCCCCGGCGCACCAGGCCATGCACCGCCTCGTCAAACGGAATGATCGGAATGCCCAGCCGCGTGTGCTCCACGAAAAAGCGCTGGATGGCATTGATCCGCTCGGTGTGGGAGCGGACGTCCCCCGGGCTGGAGATCTGCAGCCCGAAGGCGCCGTTCGACCAGTCCTCGGCGGGGTTATCGAGGTCGCCGGGCAGCATGAAGAGCTGCCAGAACTTTTCCTCGAGGGTCATCCGGCCGAGCAAATCGGCGACGCGCTCCGCGACCGGGAGCGCCGGGTTGCGATAGGGAAGTGGGGGCCCCACTTGTGCGGTGAGGCCGGCCGGGATCAGCAGCGCCGCGAGCAGCCGCGTCGCGTGCGTCATTGCGCCGCGCCGCTCCAGATCCGGCGGACCGCGTCCGCGAGCGCGGCGTTGCTGGCGATCGCATGCTCGAGCGGAGGGTAGCGTCGCCCCGCGAAATCGGTGATCCGGCCGCCGGCTTCTTCGATGATCGGAACGAAGCAGGCGATGTCCCAGGGGTTGAGCCCCACATCCACCATCAGCTCGGCACGGCCGGTGGCGACGAGGAGATAACCGTAGCAATCCCCCCAGGTCCGGGTGATGGCAACCGCGGCCGAGAGGGCTGCCCAGGCGCGCCGGGTCTCCGCCGTAGCAAAGCGCCCGGCGTCGCTGGTCAGCGTGGTGGCGGACGCGAGCTCGGCTTGCGGGCTAACCCGGCAGCGCGCCCCGTTGTGCCAGCACCCCGCGCCCCGCGCCGCGGTGAGCGATTCCCCTACCGCGGGATAGGCCGCGGCGCCCGCGAGCACCACGTCGCCCTCGACCAGTCCAACCAGGCTCCCCCAGAGCGGCACGCCGCGCACGAAGCTCCGGGTCCCGTCGATCGGGTCGAGCACCCAGGTGCGTCCGCTGCGCCCCGCACTCGTCCCCCATTCCTCGCCGAGGATGCCGTCTTCGGGGAACTTCCGCGCGAGCCATTCGCGCGCGCGGCGCTCCGCCTCCCGGTCGGCGATGGTAACCGGGGAGCCGTCCCCTTTGGTTTCGATGGTCAGGTCACGGCGGAAGTGCTCGAGGGCGGTTCGACCTGTGAGGGCGGCGAGCTCCTCGGCGGCCTGGAGTAGTGTGGAAGGGTCGAGAGGAGTGCCCACGCCGTAGAGGATAACACCGACAGACCGGACGCTGAGGACGGGTGCCGGTGGGCTTCCCGCTCAGCTCGGCGCGATTCGCTCGAGCAGGGCCCTGGTCTTGAGCACGCCTTCTCTCTCGGGAAGGCGCTCGCCCTCGTACTCGATCCCCACCCAGGAGTGGAACCCCGCCTTCGTGACGATTCCCATCATGCGGTGGTAGTCGATGGTGGTCTCTTCGCCGCGCGCGTCGAAGTCGTAGGACTTGGCGCTCACCGCCTTGGCGTAGGGCATCATCTCGGCGACGCCCTTGTAGCGATCGTAATCGGTGAAGTTGCCGAAGTCCGGCAGCGTGCCGCAGCGGGGATGGTTCACCAGCTTCATGACGCCGGCCAGCCAGTCGCCGTGGGACGACAGGTCGCCGTGATTCTCCACGATGACATTGAGCTCCAGCCTGGCCCCATACTCGGTGAGCCGCCGCAGGCCATCGGCGCAGAGCTTCTGCTGCTCGGCAAAGCTGCCTTCGCTCTCCGCGTTGACCCGGATGGTCCAGCACCCCAGCGTCTTGGCCGCGTCGGCCCACTTGTGATGATTCTCCACCGCCTTGGTTCGCTTGGCGGGATCGGGATCACCGAGCCGGCCCTCCTCGTCACACATGATGAGGTGCTGGAAGACGCCGTGGTCCTTGGCGCGGCGGTTGAGCTCGGCGAGGTAGCTCCGGTCCTGAGCCTTGTCCATGAAAAACTGGTTGACGTACTCGATCGCGTCGAAGTTCAGCTCGCGCGCGGTCTTCGCAAAATCGCGGTTGTCCATCTGCCCGGATTTGAGGGCCTGGTGGAACGACCACTCCGCGAGCGAGAGCTTGAAGGGTTCGGGAGCCACGACCGGCGTCACGCGGGCAAGGAGGGGGCTTCCCAATGCGGCCGCTGTTCCCGCGAGGAAGTCGCGGCGCTGCATCACGGCACCGCCGCGTAGTGGGGCGTGACGCCCATGTTGTAGAGCATGAAGGCGTAAAGATCGGCGGTCTGGTCGAGCCGCTTCGCGGTGTTCACGGCGCCGTGGGCGGAGCGGGTCTCGACGCGGATCAGCACCGGGTTCGGACCGTTCTGCTTTTCCTGGAGGGTCGCGGCGAACTTGAAGGAGTGGGCCGGGACGACGCGGTCGTCGTGGTCGGCGGTGGTGACGAGCGTCGCGGGATAGCTGACGCCGTCCTTCAGGTTGTGCAGCGGAGAGTAGGAGAGCAGGTTGCGAAAATTGAGCGAATCGTCGCTGGAGCCGTATTCCGCCGCCCAGTTCCAGCCGATGGTGAACTTGTGGAAGCGCAGCATGTCCATCACGCCCACCGCCGGCAACGCCACGTGACAGAGGTCGGGGCGCTGGGCCATGACCGCCCCGACCAGTAACCCGCCGTTCGAGCCGCCCTGCAGCGCGCAGCGCGCGGTCGAGGTGTAGCCATTGGCCTTGAGCCATTCGGCCGCGGCGATGAAGTCGTCGAACACATTCTGTTTGTTGAGCAGCATCCCGGCGCGGTGCCAGGCTTCACCGTACTCCGCGCCGCCGCGGATGTTGGCCAGGGCGTACACCGCGTCCTGCTCCAGCAGCGCGACCAGCAGCGGATTGAAGCCCGGCGTCGAGGTGATGTTGAAGCCGCCGTAGGCGTAGAGCAGGGTGGGGCGCTGCCCATCGAGCGTGAGTCCCTTGCGGTGCACGATGAACATCGGAATCCGGGTGCCGTCCCTGCTGGGATAGAACACCTGCCTGGTCTCGAACTGCGCCGGGTCGAAGGGAACCCTGGTGGCGCGGTAGAGCGTCGAGGCTCCCGCGGCGATGTCGTACCGGTACACGGTGGGCGGGTAGGTAAAGGAGGTGAACGTGTAGAAGACCTCCGTGTCCTCGGGACGACCTCCGAACCCGCTCACCACTCCGAGCGTCGGGAGCGGGATCTCCCGCTCGAGCTTGCCGGTGAGGTCATAGACGTAGACCCGGTGGGTCACGTCCTTCAT
>CAYNNS010000198.1:0-6387 GCA_964398345.1 uncultured Gemmatimonas sp.
CACGTCCTGCATCCGCACCTGCGCGGTGACCGAGCGGGTGCCTTCGTTGATCGCCTCGCCGGCGCTGTGGGAGTGCGCGTCGATGATGCCGGGCATCACCCACTTGCCCTTGCCGTCGATCACCTGGGCGCCCGCGGGCACCGCGATGTCCTTGCCGATCGCGGCGATCTTGCCGTTACGAATCACGATGGTGCCGTTCTCGATGGTGCCGTGGCTCGCCGTGAGGATGGTCGCATTGGTGATCGCGACGAGCGTCGCGGCCGGCGGGATCGGCATGGTCAGCGCCGGCGGCTGAGTTTGCCGGGTGCTGTCGGGACGCGCCGGGACCTGCGCGGCCAGCGCGCCCGCGCTGAGCGGGAGGACGGCGAAGAAGAGGTATCTCATGGCTTCCGCTCTCCAGTGAAGTTGGCGCTGCCGAAGCTGCCCAGGTCGGCGGTGCCGCTGATGCGATTGCCGTCGACTTCGCCCTTGTAGCTCAGGGTGAAGGACTGGCCGCCGAACGACAGGGTCATGCTCCAGGTCGCCGTGCGGCCGTTGATCTGACCCTCGCTGATTTCGCTGGTGCCCATCATGCTCGTCATGGTGCCGGAGAAGGAATTGCCGGACTGGGTGACGGTCATGGTGTTGTCCGTCGGTCCCTGGGGCGATGCGAGGTTGAGCGCCCAGGTGCCGGCGAGCTGCGCGGCCGGCATGGCGCCGCCGCCACCGCCCGCGTTGCGCGCAGGGGCTGCCGCCGCGGCTTCGTAGCGGATCCCGTCGACGAAGACCAGGCTCACCCTGGCGGAATCGGCGAGCACGTCGCCGTTGCTCACGACCAGGTTGGCGATCTTGCCCTGCTCCACGCTGCCCAGCACGTCACCCTCCCCCACCAGCTCGGCGGCGCGGATGGTCAGTGCCTCCAGCGCGACGTTGGCCGGGAGTCCCGCCGCGATCGCCTTGCGCACATTCGGCAGGAAATCGCGGGTGCCGCCCGAGGCGAGCGCGAACTTGACGCCCGCCTTGTTGAGCGTCGCCGCGTTCCCCTCGATCATTTTCTGCGCTTCCCTCGCCGAGGCGGCGCTGTCGCCGGGCTGGCGGCGCTGGGCGAGCCGGTAAGACCACCCGGTGGTCTGGGCGGGCTGCGGGAAGTTGACCGACACGATGGCGGTGCGGCCGTTCAGCGCGTCGAGCGCCTCGAAGCCTTCCGTGGCGCCGACGATCACCGGCTTGAGCGAGAACTCCTTCGCCAGGCGGACGGCGCGGCGGATCTCGTTTTCGTTGTTGGCGTCGATGAAGAGCGGCTCGTCGCCCTTGACCACGGGGACCAGAGCGTCGGTGCTGGCGTCGTTCTCGGGGCGCGCCATGCCGCGCGGATTGGTCTTGTAGCGGTCGAGCAGCAGCGCCTGGCGCTGGGCGTCATAGAACGACTGGCGCTGATAGGTGATCACGCCGAGCAGGGTCGCGGGGTAGTCGCCCGGGGAGCCCTGGTAGCCCATGTGTAACGCCACCTGCGCCCGCAGCACCTGGTCGCTGGTGACGCTGTCGCGGAGCGGGACCAGCGCGGACGAGCCGCGGAAGAGCCCGCGCGACGGGGCCACCAGCACCGCGGTGACGCCCATGTCGCGAATCGGCTTGACGTCGCCCGGGGTCACCTTGAGCTCGCGCACGATCTGGCGCTCGGGCTCGAGTCCCGGACGTGGCGCGCCCGGCGTCGCCGCGGCGCCTCCACCGCCGCCGCCGAAACCGGCGCCCGGTGTGGGAGCTGGGGGGGCGGGCAGGCCGAGGGTCGAGGTGAGATCGAAGAGGCCGGGGGAGACCGTCTTGCCGCCCAGGTCGATGACGCGGGCGTCGGCGGGGACCGGGACCGCGGGGCCGACCGCCTCGATCAGGCCCTTCCGGATGATGACGGTACCTTTGTCGATCACGCCCTTGGTCACCGTCTGGATCCGGGCGTTGGTGAGCGCCCAGGTGTCCGATTGTGCCGCGGCGGGGGGCGGAGCGAGCGGGAGCAGTGCGGCCAGAAGCGCGAGCCTCCGGGCCGCCTCAGTCAAGCGCATGAACAGCCTCCAGACTGGGGCCAGAGCCAGGGTTGAACATTTGCGGGACCGGAGAATTTACGGTCTGATGGGTCGCTGAGCTACGGGTACATTACGCGCTCCCGCGAACCGGAGTTGAGGGCGTGGAGGTGCAGGTTTTCGGGGTCCGGAAGAGCGCCGAAACCCGTGCCGCGCTGCGCTTTTCGCGGAGCGGCGGGTGAAGGTACACTTCGTGGACCTGGTCGAGCGGGCGGCCTCGAAGGGGGAGCTGACGCGGTTCGCGCAGAAGTTCGGGGTGCAGGCGCTGCTGGACCGCGATTCTCGGCGGTTCGGGGAGCTGGGACTGAACGCCTCGAGCCGGTCGGATGAGCGGTGGCTGGAGCTGCTGGTCGAGGAGCCGTTGCTGCTCAAGCTGCCTTTGGTGCGATTTCAGCAGCAGCTCACCGTTGGATCGGCCGAGTCGACCTGGCGTCAGTGGACGGGACGCTGAGTCCACAATTCAAATCACGGATCAAACGGATCGAAACGGATGAACTCAATATGAGAAGTACCCGTCGTTTTCTGCGTCATCCGCGTACTCCGTGGCTGCTGTTGTTTTTGGCACCCGGAGCGCTCGGTGCGCAGGCGCCCGGTTCCGACATCTACGTCGCCTCGCTGACGCGGGAGGGCGGAAACCTGCACGTCGGCACGCCAGTGAACGCCACGGCGCGCGCGGGTTACGACAACCAGCCCTTCTTTGCCCCCGACGGGAAGAGCTTCTACTACACCTCGCAGCGCGGCACCCAGACCGACATCTATCGCTATGACTTCGCGAGCGGAAAGTCCGAAGCGGTCGTCGCGACGCCGGAGAGCGAGTACTCGCCGACGCTGATGCCCGGCGGCAAGAGTCTCTCGGTGATTCGCGTCGAGCTCGACTCCACCCAGCGGCTCTGGGCCATCCCGCTTGGGAGCGGAGCCGCGAAGCCGGTGCTCGATACGATCAAGCCGGTGGGCTACCACGTCTGGCTCAACGCCGACACCGTGTTCGTCTTCGTGCTGGGTACGCCGGCAACGCTCCGGCGCGCCTTGCCGGGCCGCGGCACCGCGGAGATCGTGGCGAAGGACATCGGGCGGACCCTGCTGCTGGTCCCCGGGCAGCACCGCGTGAGCTACGTGCAGCGCGATTCCGCGACCGGCTGGATCCGGTCGCTCGATCCGGTGAGCGGAGCGTCGGAGGCAATCGCGCCCCTCCCCCAGGGGACCGAGTTCTACGCCTGGACACCGCAGGGCGACCTGCTCTCCACGCGGGGCAACGCGCTGCTGCGCTTCGACGCGAAATCGAAGCAGTGGGTCTCCGTCGCGCAGTTCACCCAGCCCGGCCTGCAGAAGATTACCCGTCTCGCGGTGAGTCCGCGCGGCGATCGCATCGCCCTGGTGGGAGAGGACGGCACGCCATGAGCCGCACGCTGCTCGCGGGTTATCTCGCGCTCCTCGTTGCCGCGCCGGCCGCGGCCCAGCAGCGCGCCGACTCGAGCCTGACCCTACTCACGCCGGATCGCGTCTTCGACGGCGTGGCGGTGCACAATGGCTGGGCCGTATTGGTTCGCGGCGACCGCATTCTCCGCGCCGTTCCCGCGGCCGGGGTCGGCGCGCCCGCCGAGGCGCGGCGCATAGCGCTCAGCGGCATGACCCTGCTGCCTGGGCTGATCGAAGGCCACTCGCACCTGCTGCTCCACCCCTACAACGAAACCGTCTGGAACGACCAGGTGCTGCACGAGCCGCTGGCGCTCCGCGTGGCGCGCGCCGTCAACCACGCGCGCAAGACCCTCGAAGCGGGCTTCACCACGGTGCGCGACCTCGGCAGCGAGGGCGCCGGCGAAGCGGACGTGGGGCTCAAGCAGGCGATCGATCAGGGGATCGTGCCGGGCCCGCGCATGCTGGTGGTAACCCGCGCGATTGTCGCGACGGGCAGCTACGGCCCGCGCGGCTTCGATCCCCGCTGGGACATTCCGCAGGGCGCCGAGGAAGCGAGCGGGCTCGACGAGGTAACCCGCGTGGTCAGGAGCCAGATCAGCAAGGGCGCCGACTGGATCAAGATCTACGCCGACTATCGCTGGGGACCCTCGGGCGAAGCCCGGCCGACGTTCACCCAGGACGAGCTCAACCGCATCGTCGAAGTCGCCAAGAGCAGCGGTCGGCCGGTCGTCGCCCACGCGACCACGGCGGAAGGGATGCGGCGCGCCGTGCTCGCCGGCGTCGAGACCGTGGAGCACGGCGACGCCGGTACCGCCGAAGTCTTTCAGCTCATGGCGCAGCGCGGCGTGGCGCTCTGCCCCACGCTCGCCGCCGGTGACGCGACCCGGCAGTACGCTGGCTGGCGCAAGGGCGTGGATCCCGAGCCGCGCGGCATTACCGAAAAGCGCGAGAGCTTCAAGCGCGCGCTGGCAGCCAACGTCGTCATGTGCGCGGGGAGCGACGTCGGCGTCTTTGCCCACGGCGACAACGCGCGGGAGCTGGAGCTGATGGTGGATTACGGCATGCCGGCGCTCGACGTGCTGCGTTCGGCGACCTCGGTCAACGCCAAAGTCTTCCACCTCGACGAGAAGCTCGGACAGGTGCGGGCCGGCCTGCTCGCCGACCTCGTGGCGGTCGACGGTGACCCCACCCAGGACATCCACGCGCTCAGGAAAGTGCGCCTGGTGATGAAGGGCGGGCTGCCGGTCCGGCTCCCTTGACGCCCCGCCGGATCAGTCGGTAGCATCCTCGGCTCGGCCACGCTAGCCTCCGCAGCACTCGAATAGGGAGTAACACCATCCGGTTTCAAGCTTTCCGCGCCTGGCGGCCCCAGCCTACGATCGCCGCCGGTGTGGCTTGTCCGCCTTACGATGTCGTCACGCGCGACGAGGCCGCCGCCCTCGCGGCGAGCTATCCGTTGAGCTTTCTCCACGTCGTCCGCTCCGACATCGACCTGCCGCCCCCCCCCACGACCGATCCGCACGACCCGGCCGTTTACGCCAAGGCAAAGCAGAACTTCGACCTGTTGCGCCGCGAAGGCAGCTTCATTCAGGACAAGGAGCCGTCGGTTTACCTGCTGCAGATGAATTCGGGACGGCGCTCGCAAGTCGGCGTGGTGGGGTGTCTCTCGGTGGACGACTACGCGAAGAACGTCATTCGCAAGCACGAGAACACCCGGAAGG
The DNA here is from genome assembly GCA_964398345.1 of uncultured Gemmatimonas sp. Lineage (GTDB taxonomy): Bacteria > Gemmatimonadota > Gemmatimonadetes > Gemmatimonadales > GWC2-71-9 > JABFSM01. The sequence goes on from CAYNNS010000198.1 coordinate 5,192, forward strand.
ACAAGGAAGACGATCGCACGCACCACATTCTGACGCTGAAGGCGCACGCGGAGCCGGTGTTGCTGACCCACGAGCCCTCGCCCTTCATCGTGCAGCTCAACAGCAAGGTGATGAGCGAGCCACCGCTGTTCGATTTCGTCTCGGACGGCGTGCGGCAACGAATGTGGCGGGCGCCGCAGTCCGCTCCCTACGTCGATGCCTTCCGGCGCATCGAGCACGCCTACATCGCCGACGGGCACCACCGCACGGCGGGAGCCTGGCGCGCGGCCGCCGAGCTGCGCGCCGCCAACCCGAATCACACCGGGTCGGAGCCCTACAACTGGTTTCTGGGCGTCCTGTTCCCGTCGAATTCCCTGCGGATCCTGCCGTATCATCGCGTGGTGCGTGACCTCAACGGCATGTCGGCCGATACGTTTCTGGGCCGGCTCGCGTCGCTCGGCAAGATCTCGGCGACGGATACACCGCTCTCACGGAAAGCCGGCACCTTCGGCATTTACGTCGCCGGCAAGTGGTACCGGTTCGAGCTCGATCGCGGAACGGTCGATCCCGATCCGGTACGCTCGCTCGATGCCGCGCTCCTGCAGTCGCGCGTGCTCGAGCCGCTGCTTGGCATCGGCGACATTCGCAGCGATCCACGCATCGGGTTCGTCGGAGGCGGGAAGGGCATTGAAGAGCTCGAGCGGCTGGTCAACTCCGGCGAGATGGCGGTGGCCTTCGCGGTGCCGGCCGTGGCCATCGAGCAGCTGATCCGGATTTCCGACGCGGGTGGCATCATGCCGCCCAAGTCCACCTGGTTCGAGCCCAAGCTGCGCAGCGGGCTCTACGTTCACACGCTGGATTGAAGGTCAGGAGCACATGGCAATGAAACTGCTGGTCGCGGACAAGTTCGAGAAAGTCGGCATCGACGGGCTCAAGGACCTGGGCTGCGAGGTGATCCTGCAGCCGGACGTGAAAGCGGAGGACCTTCCCGCGACGCTGCGCGAGATCAACCCCAAGATCCTCGTGGTGCGGAGCAAGAAGGTCAACGAAGCGGCGCTCGCGGCGGTTCCCGGACGCTCGCTGGTGAACCGCGCGGGCGCCGGGATCGGACAAATGGACGTCGCCGCCCCCTCGCGGCGCGGCACATTCGCTCCCAATTGTCCGGGCAAGAACCCCATCGCCGTGGGCGAATTTTGCACTGGTGCCCCGCTGTTGCC
>CAYNNS010000199.1:0-6377 GCA_964398345.1 uncultured Gemmatimonas sp.
GCGAGAGCACCTGCATGACCCGGCGAACTTCCTCGTCCCGGCCGATGACCGGGTCGAGCTTTCCGGCACGGGCCTGGGCGGTGAGGTTGCGGGTGAAGCGCTCGAGGGCCTGGTATTTCTCCTCGGGAGCTTGATCGGTCACGCGGTGCGAGCCGCGCACCGCGGCCAGCGCCTCACGCAGATTCTGGGCGGAGAGCCCAAAGGAGCTCAGCAGCGCCCGCGCCGTGGTCCCCTTCTCCTCGACCAGGCCGATGAGCAGGTGCTCGGTCGAGACGTACGCGTCACCCAGATCCTTCGCTTCCTGCTCGGCCCGATCGAATACCTTGTTGAGCTCGCGGCTGTAGCTCGGCGAGGCTGCGCCCCCTTCCTGCGTCGGGAACTTGGCGATCTCCCGGTCGGTGGCTTCGCGCAGCGCCGCGATGTTGAGCCCTGCCTTCTGCAGCAGGGGCTGGACGACCCCCTCGTCCTGCGCCAGCAGGGCGGCGAACAGGTGGGCATCGTTGATGACAGGATTGCCCCGCTCGGACGCGATAGTGGTCGCGTCGCGGAAGGCCTCCTGGGCTTTGATAGTCAATCGCTCTGGTCGAATCATGAAATCCTCTCACGGGCAAATGCCGAGCCCCGAAGACACGCCGAATTGGCCGAAGCTTCTGCCGATCAGACCTGTACCAGAACCCGCACATCGCCGACTCGGCGGGTTACGCCGCTCTTGTCGGCCCACTCGAGGAGTGGAATGAGGTATTTCCGGCTCAGGCCTGTGTGATCCCTTAAACTCGATGGCGTAATCTCCTGTCCGGTAGCCACTTGCCGGACTGAGTGAACGAATCGCTCGAGGGCCTCCGGAGCGTAGTATCGCTCGCTTTCGACCGCGACGAGGCGGCGCTGTTGGGCCGCGTGTTTGAGCAGCGGAAGCAGGCCGCGACGCCCCAGTTGCTGTTCCAGCTCCGGTACGCTCGGCGGCGTAAGGCCGGCCGCTTCGAGCACAGCGAGAGCCCGTTCGAGCAGCTCCGCACCCTCGCCGAGCTCCGGGCGGAAGCCGGCGAGGGAGACGGTTCCCTGGTCGAGTCGCAGCTCCCCCTGCTCCACCATCAGGGCCACCACGCCGTCGATCACTTCCGCGGGACCTTGCAGCGAGCGTCGCAAGGTTTCGAGGGAGAGGCCTGACTCGATCGGATGCTTGCGATGGTATTCCTCGACCAGCTTTCCGGCAGCCTGGCGCACCGACGCCGCGAGCTCCGCTCCGACGTATCTCCCGCCCAGGGATACGAGCTTCGAGCTCAAAGCGGCGGGCTCGCCGAGGAGCAGCGGCAGCTCGGCGGCGCTCACGCCTCCTTTGCGCCGCTGCACCAGAGCCTCGAGCCGGTCGGCCGCGCTCTCCGACGCGAGCGAATCCGGCCACGGGGCGCGGCGCGGCGGCAGGGGGTCGAGGACCCTGCCGCCTCCAATCGTCACGACGGGGGAATAGCTGCGCAACACGAAGCGATCTCTACCGCGTGCCACCAGAGGTTGCTCCAGGGCGAGCCGGACCAGAAGGGTGCCGTGTGGTCCCCTCTCGGGTCGGGGATAGACCCTCGCGAGTACCTCGGTGGTTCCGAGGTTGACCCGCACCCGAAGCTGGCGCCGGAGGGAAGCCGCGCTCGGTAGCAGCTCCACTTGCGCATCGAATGCGGCGGTGGCTCGCCATTCGGCCTGCTGGTCCAGCAACACCTCTCCACGGCGCACCGCCGCCCGCTCGATTCCCGCGATGCCAACGGCGGTGCGTTCACCGGGTCGCGCCTGCGCGACGGCTGCGCCGTAGGCTTCCAGCGATCGAACCCGGCCCTCGAGGCCGGAGGGAAGCAGCCGCACCGCATCGCCGACGCGCAGCGTCCCGGAGCGCGGCGTTCCCGTCACCACCGTTCCGACACCCGCAATGGAAAACGCGCGATCCACCGGCATGCGAAAGCTGTCCTCGGGCGCGTCGCCGCGCGGCTCCAGGGCAATCGCCCTGAGCCGTTCGCGCAGCTCGGGGATACCCGATCCGGTCAGCGCCGAAACCACGGCGGGCCGCTCGAACCTCACGGGAGAATGTGCCAGTCGGGCCGTCAGCTCATCCACCACCAGCTCGGTCCATTCGGGCTCGGCGAGGTCCGCTTTGGTGATCACCGGAATGCCCCGGGGCACCCGGAGCTGTTCCACGATGGCGAGGTGTTCCCAGGTCTGGGGCTGGGGTCCCTGGGCCGCGTCCACCACGAGGAGGACAAGGTCGATCCCCGAGGCTCCCGCCACCATGGTACGGACGAAATCTTCGTGGCCCGGGACGTCGACGATGCCCGTCGTCGGCGCGCCGGCGAAGCTCAGCGGAGCGAAGTTGAGGTCGATGGTGATGCCGCGCCGCTTTTCCTCCACGAGGCGGTCGACCTGCCTGCCGGAGAGCGCGGTGACGAGTGCCGATTTGCCGTGATCGATGTGCCCGGCGGTCCCGACGATCATGCCGCAACCCATTCGCGTCCCACCCAGAACGCCAGCGCCGGGAGCTCGGCACCCTCGGCGAGGTGGTGGCGCACGTAGCGCTCCAGCAGGCGGCGGTGCGCCGCCTGGTGGCGGTCGTCGAGCAGGGGCAGCTCGGCATCGGGGTCGAGCAGCGCGGCCAGGTCGCTGCGATCCGGCGGCCGCAGCTCGGCACCGACGGTAGTGCTGGCGCAGCGGGGGCAGAGCAGCCCGCCGTCCTGAAAAGAGAAACAGGCGCTGGTGCCGGGATCGAGCGGCGCGGAGTCGCGGGCGCAGGCGTCGAGCGCCGGGGCGAAGCCTAACACGGCAACCAGTCGCCACAGCGCCCGCAGCGCCAGGACGTCCACGGCGACCGCCGGAGCGGCTTCCAGCACCGCGAGCGCGTCGCGGAACAGGTCGTAGCTCGCGGCGTGCGCGGAGGCGGGGGCGAAGCGCAGCATCAGCTCGGAGAGCAGCGAGGCCGCCGCGAAGCGATCCATGCGCGCCGCCAGCCCGGTGCGGATCTGGGTCGAATCGAATTGCACCAGCGTGTGCAGGTCGCTGCTCCGCGCCGGAAGCAGCGTCGCGATGCCTTCGCTCAGGACGTGCAGGGCGGCGCCGAAGCGGCTCCTGGGACGCAGCGCTCCCTTGGCGATCGCGCTCTGCACGCCCAGGTCCCGGGTCGCCAGGCGCGCGATCTTCGAGGTCTCGCCGTACCGGATGGTGGCGAGCACGATCGCGGGGGTGCTGATGGGGGGCATGGCCCCGGGCTCATTCCGGTGGAGGCGGAAGCTTGACGATGGCGGCGTCCACGGGGCAGACCCCCGCCGGCACGATCCGCGCTTCGGTGAGGTCGGGCCGGAAGATCCGGATCCGACCGGCCGCCGCACCGCTGCAGAGGCCGGACTCGATGGCGTAGATCAGGCCTGCGTCGTCCACGGCTACCGCGCCGCCCTGCTGCAGCGGAATCGCCGCGCCGGAGCCCCGCACCACGCGCCGGGTGCGGGTGTTGAACTCCATGAGACCGCTGCTCGAAATCACAAACATGCGCTCCCGGTGGTCGGTGGCCAGATCGACCGGGAGCGGCCCGAAGCCACCGAAGCTCCCCACGTCGGCGCGCAGCACCGGATCCACGATACTGAGCCGCCCCGACTCCGCCCCGCCGGCGCCCGCGCTGAGCACGTAGAGCAGTCCGTCTCCGCCGATCTCGATCGCCGAGGCGTTGCCGGGTCCTGCCAGCGGGATCGAGTCGATGACGCTGTTGCGATCGGGGTCGATCACCGTGAGCCAGCTGGGCCCCCGCACACAGGGGAGCGGGCCGGCGCAAGGCAGGTCGAGGTTGGCGTTGGCGATGAACACGCGGCCGCGGGTTACGGCGACGGCGGTCGGGGTGTGTCCGACGGCAACGCTCACCGTATCACCGGTGCGGAAATTGAACCGGGTGGCGCGGTCCACCAGCGGATTGGCGACGTACGCGATCGTATCGTTCACGAACGCGCCTCCCCAGGTTCCCGCCCCGTTCGCCACGTGATAGACGATCGGAGACTGACCCGTCGCGAGACCCACCCGCGCGATGGTGTTGGCCGAGGTGGTGATCAGACCCAGGCTGTCGCGGACGGCGAGCACCCGCGGAACCCCGCCGATGGTACCGAGCGGAATGCTCTGGGGCGCGCCGCCGCCATCGAGCGCCCGCAGCGTGAGCGTCACGTCGCCCGCGTTCAAGACGACCAGAGTCTCTTGTGCCGCAGGGGGTGATGGGGTGGTCGCCGCGCACGCGAGAGCCAGCGCCGCCGTCCCTGCCAGGGCCCAGCGGCCGATGGGAGCCATTCCGAAAAGTAACCGGTGACCAGTGACCGGTTACAGGTGACCGGTGACCGGCACCACCTGTGGCGCCCCCTCTTCCAACTGCACGACCGACACCGGCCAGCGGAATACCCTGGACAGCAGGTCGGCGCGCATGACCTCACTGGGGCTTCCCGACGCGGCGGTATGGCCCTGGTCGAGCAGCAGCATGCGTCCGGCATAGCGGGCCACGATGTTGAGCTGGTGGGACACCACCAGCGCGGCCAGCCCATCCTGCACCAGCCGGTGTATCAGCTCGAACAGCTCCATCTCATGGCCGAGGTCCAGCGACGCCGTCGGCTCGTCGAGGACGAGCAGCCTGGGCTCCTGGGCCAGGGCCCGGGCGATGCGCACCCGCTGCCATTCGCCTCCCGACAAGGTTTCCACCCGGCGCCGGGCCAGCGGGCTGACGTCGCAGCGCTCCAGCGCCTCCGCCACGGCCCGGCGGTCCACTGCGGTCATCGGGCTCAGCGCGCCCAGACGGGCGTAGCGCCCGAAGCCCACCAGCTCGGCGACGCGCCAGGAGAAGGGAGTCTCTTCGCGCTGCGGCACCAGGGCGACCGTTTGGGCCAGCTCCGCCCGATTCCACGCCGAGACGGGTCTCCCGTCGAGGGTGATCGTACCGCGCTGCACCGGCAGCAAGCCGAGCAACGCGCGCACCAGGGTAGTCTTGCCGCAGCCGTTGGGGCCCGCGACGGCAAGCAGGTCTCCCGCGGCCAGCCCGAGATCCACGGCTTCGAGCGCCGGGGCGACGGCTCCGGGATACCGCACGCTGACGCCACTGGCCAGGAGGATCATCGCAGCGAACGCTTGAGCAGGACGGCAAAGAGCGGCACTCCCACCAGAGCGGTGACCACGCCGACCGGCAGCTCGGTCGGGCGAGCCACGGTGCGCGCGAGCGCATCGGCTAGCACGAGGAACCCCCCGCTCGCGAGGAAGACGGCGGGCAGCAGCCGCCGGTGTGCGGGGCCCAACATTCCGCGCAGCGCATGCGGAGCGATCAGCCCCACGAATCCCACGATGCCGCAGACGGCAACGCTGACGGCGGTGAGCAGCGACGTCGAGAGGTAGACCAGTCGCCGGGCGCGCAGCGCCTCGAGCCCGAGCGACTCGGCGGGCTCATCGCCGAGCGACAGCAAATCCAGCGCCCGAGCGGCGCCCAGAAGCAGGAGCAGCGGCACCAGCGCGTACGCCGCAAAGACGGCGACCGTGCGCCAGGACGCCGCGGAGAACCCGCCCAGCAGCCAGAGAAACGCGTTGCGCAGCTGCTCGGCGTTCGAGAGCGTGAGCACCGCGGCCATGAGCGACCCGGTAAATGCACTCACGACCACGCCGGCGAGCACCAGCACGCGCGGGTCGAGCCGGCTGCCCGCGACGGTGCTCAGCCGGTACACCAGCCCGACCGCGGCGAGGCCGCCGAGAAAAGCGACCAACGGCACGCCCCATGCGCCGCCCAGACCCAGCGCCATGGCGAGGACCGCGGCGAGGCCAGCCCCACCCGAGATGCCGAGCACATAGGGATCGGCGAGCGGGTTTCGCACCAGCGCCTGGAGCGCGGCTCCGGACACGCCCAGCGCTCCACCGACGAGAAACGCGAGCAGCACCCGCGGCAGCCGGATGTCGCGCACGATGGCGGCGGCCGGCGCGTCGGGCGAGAGGAGGGCGCGGAAGACGTTGCCGGGTGGCAGCGAGACAGCCCCCGACACCAGCCCGACAACACACGCCGCCAGCGCGAGCAACAGGAGCCAGAGAATGGCCTTCATCGAGGAGCAGCGGTGCGCGCCGCGGCGAGCGCGGCGGCCAGCTCGCGAACCGCCTGGCCGACGCGCGGGCCGGGACGGCTGAACTCGCTGCCGGTCACCCGCACGAAGCGGCGCTCGCGAACCGCGCGCACGACCTGCCACTCGGGCCGCTCGGCGATCGCGATGTCCCCCGCACCTGTGGCCAGGATGAAATCGGGGTCCCGCGCCGCGATCGTCTCGATCGATACCTGCGCGGAAGAAGCCGGGAGATCGGAGAACAGGTTCCGGGCTCCCGCGTGCTCGACGATTTCGGAGAGAAAGCTG
>CAYNNS010000200.1:0-6374 GCA_964398345.1 uncultured Gemmatimonas sp.
CGGCTGGCGGCTGCATTTGAACTGCACGGGCGACGTTATCGCGGGCCGGCCCACCGTGGTCCTCGAGTCCGGCGCGGGCGATTTCTCCGTCGAGTGGAGCCTGGTGCAGCCGGGCGTCGCGCGCTTCGCGCGGGTGTGCTCGTACGACCGCGCGGGTGACGGCTGGAGCGACTGGGGCCCGCACCCGCGCACCCATCACCAGATCGTCTGGGAGCTGCACGAGCTGCTGAGCCGCGCCGGCGAGCGCCCGCCCTTCGTTCTGGTGGGGCATTCCTACGGCGGCTGGCTGGTGCGGCTCTACCAGATGACGTATCCCCAGGACGTGGCGGGGATGGTGCTGGTCGAGGCCGGCGCCGACGACCCCTGGCGCATGATGCCGGACGGCAAGCTGGTGCGCTTGTCCACGATCGCCACCGGCCAGCCGATTCCTTCGGTCAAGACTTCGGGACCGCTCCGCTACGAGGACATTCCCGCCGGGGCACTCGGCCAGATTCGATCCGGGCTCGCCGAGGCGCGAGCGACGGCGAACGATCCGCCGCGCAACCTGCTGCCCAAGGAGGCGAAGCAGATGCGCACCTGGGCGCTGGGCCGGATCGGGCACGTGGTGGCGGCGGTGAATCCGGTCGAGGCCGAGGAGCTGGCGGTGCTCCGGGCGCAGGGGAAAACGGATCACCCGCTGGGCGATCTACCGCTGATCGTGATCACGCGGGGGTTGCCCGAGGATCCCGGGCCGGACGGCGCGGCGAGGGAGGTGGAGCACCGGCAGGACCACGCGGCAATCTCGGCGCTCTCGCGGCGCGGAAGGCAGATCATCGCGGAGCACAGCGCGCACCATGTCCAGCTCCAGGAGCCGCAGCTTGTGATTGCCGCGATTCAGGAGGTTGTGCAGGCGTACCACTGAGGCAACAGCGTGAGGACTGATCCCGCTCGCGTTTTCCCGCCCTGGTCTCACTCAGCCTCTGCAGCGATATCTGGATATGACTGACCGGCCACCTTCCGCCCGCACGAAGCCCAAAGTCTTGATTCGACTGCGGCTTGCGCTGCGCGTCGCGCACTACAGCGTGCGGACCGAGGCAGCCTATGTCGCCTGGGTGCGGCGGTTCATCCGTTTCCACCGGCTCCGGCATCCCGACCAGCTCGGCGAAACGGAAGTGACGAGTTACCTGAGTCATCTCGCGAGCGAGCGCGGCGTATCCGCGTCCACCCAACAGCAGGCGCTGAGCGCATTGCTGTTCTTCTATCGGGAGGTGATCGGTCGACCGCTGGGATCGCTGGGAGCCGTTCAGCGGGTCCGCGCTCCCGGCCGGCTGCCGGTGGTCCTGACGCGGGCCGAAGTGCACCGCGTGCTGGAGGAGCTGGACGGCGTGTATCGACTCGTGGGCATGTTGTTGTACGGAGGCGGGTTGCGGCTGCTAGAGGCGGTGCGGCTCAGGGTCAAGGACCTCGACTTTGGGCGCGGGGAGCTGGTGGTACGCCGCGGCAAGGGCGCCAAGGACCGGGTGACGGTGTTTCCGGAGCGGTTACGGGGCGTGCTCGCGGCGCATCTCGAGCAGGTGAGGACCCTGCATCAGCGGGACCTCGAGAAGGGAGCGGGGCGCGTGGCTCTGCCCGAAGCGCTGAGTCGGAAGTACCCGAACGCCGCTGCGGAGTGGCCCTGGCAATGGGTGTTCCCGGCAGCGCGACTCCATCGAGAGCGGGCGACCGGAGCTCTGCGTCGCCATCACCTCCATCCGACGGCCATGCAGCGTGCGATGACGGCGGCGGTTCGGAGGGCGGGACTTACCAAGCGGGCGAGTTGTCACACCATGCGGCACTCGTTTGCTACCCATTTGCTGGAGGCAGGTTACGACATTCGCACGGTTCAGGAGTTGCTTGGGCACCGTGATGTGAGCACAACGATGCTGTACACCCATGTGCTCAATCGCGGGGGGCTCGGGGTTCAGAGTCCCGCGGACTTTCTGCCGGATCGCGGGGCGGAGGCAATCCCTGGCAGGCGCGGGTTTCGCGAGGTGAGGTAATATTCGTTGCGGGAAAGACTGCGGGGAGCCAGCGATGTATTATCTGGAGGACTTTCTGCAGCTCAAGTATTAGTTAGGCGCATCCGATCCGCAATCCGCGAGTCCTCGCAAGGTGCTCGATGACTACTTCCGACATGACCGGAATCCCATTAACACCAGGAATTGCTCGGCCCCTGGTACTCCATCTCTTTGGCGAGCGAAGACAGTGGGCCCGGCCGGACCTCGCCGCCGCCGTTGAACAACGCCATCTAAGTATGGGAGGCGTTCGCGGCACGCAGCCCACAAGTAGAGTCCTCAAGAAAGCCTTGCACGATTTAGTGGAGGAAGGAGCCGTTGAAAACGTAGGACACCGCATTTGGCGGCGCACCGGCGACATGGAGTCCGATCTTGGAACCAGTAACGGCCAGGAAGCTGGCCAGGTCTCGGAGCTAGAGGACGAGGGGGATGAAGAAGATCTTACAGTTCTAGAGCGCCTGGGTGACGGGGATGAGTGCGTATATCTCTATTACAATCCCAACGATCGCGAACTTGCTCAGTTCAAAGGCAAGGACACCTGGGAGTGCAAGATTGGCTGCACGCGATCAGGAGCCAGCCTGAGAATCATCGGTCAAGGTGCTCGTACTGCCCTATCCCACGAACCGGTCATTGGCTTGCTCATCAATACATCGAATGCACCAGCCCTGGAAAGAGCGTTGCATTCTTCCCTTCGACTAATGGACTGTGAAGTGGTAGACGCCCCGGGGTCGGAGTGGTTTCTGACTTCGCCCGACCGTATAAAAGCATGGTTTGCATCATACCAAGCCTCACTCAGGGTCCTCTCGCCAAATCGGAGCGCCTAACAAGCGCTTGGAGCTGCCGGGGCCCAGAAACGCTTCGGTCGCCGCAGGAACGATATCTTATATAACGCGGCGGCCTCAGCCTGGGCCCCGCAGCTCAAGCGCAGGTCGTTAGGCCACAACTGCACACTCACTGCTCACGAAGAGGAGAGTTCGATTCGCGCTCGCATCCTTTCGTCAACGACTGCCGTGCTCATGAGTGTTTGCCTCACCCTAGAGGGTACGGGCTGCGGCGATTGCGCTGGCGTGGGAGCTCCTGCGATTCGCCTTAGAGTTCTCGATGCCGTCAGCAATGGAGCAATCGCAGTTGGTGCAACACTGTTCATCTTCCAGCATGGATCAAGCGCCCTTGTCGACTCCTTGACGGGCCGGGCAGGGGTAGAACAACTCGAGGCAGCATATGACCGTACTGGACGCTTCGACCTCGTTCTCGAGAAGCCTGGATACTTCCCTTGGACGGCGAACGATGTCGAAGTCAGTGGTGAGTGTACTGTCGAAACCGTAACCTTGACGGCTCGTCTTCGCCCTCGCACGCCTTAGGGCGAGCCTTAAACGTCCGCTCAGGAGACGCGCATTCGCCGCTGATGCTGAACGGGTTGTGGCCTAACATGCGGTTGCTGCTGTCGGGCCCTCGCCGCCGCCGGAGATGATATGTTGATGCATGGCGGCGGCCTTCGGGCCCGCAGCAGAACCGCAAGTCGTTAGGCTGCTGTAGCGATCTCCAATGAAACACCAGGGAGATAGGTACATTCCATCGAGGTCCCTCTGTCAGCGGTGCGGGTATTGATGCCCTGATAGGAGTTCTTGCTATGCGCCTTCCTTCTATCGACCGAATCCTAGGTGTCGCCGTTGTTGCAGGATTCGCGGTCTTTCTTGGCGCTCGCTTACTTACGCTTTACACGAGCCCGTGGGCACCATTTGTTCGTCCAACTCGGGAATTCCTTTCGGCGGCGGCTGCTCACGATTCGATCCGTCTCGCAGCCCTAGGTACACCTGACACTGTCATTCGTAGGACTCTGGCCGCGGCCACTAAACACCCTAATCAGGTCGGGATCGACCGCCTAAGATTGATTTCCGGTCGGCGATCGGGCGATACCACCCGAGTGACATTCTTTCATGGCGGCTGTTCTGGAAACCTTCTTGTTCTCACATTTGTGGGAAGAGCATCCCGGCCTCGGATCCATGAGGCAAGCTTGCCTTGTTCGCGCCCGTAACTTGGCGCTGGTGTCCTTGTGTGAGTGAAACAGCAGCCTAACCCGCGCTTGCTGCTGACCGAGGCGTGTGCGCGGCGCAGCCGCGCGGATAGATCCTGCCTTGGGATGCGCGGCTGCGCCGCACCCCCCGGCAGCAGAAGCGCAGGTCGTTAGGCCGTGCCGCTCTACAATCGCCTGCAATACTGTCAGGTCCAGGATCATGGATCATCTCGATAAGGCGGCGGCCTCATTGGCGCCTGCAGCTCACCTTCTAGGAATGAGCTTGCTTGCAGACCTATCCGACGATGCACCCATACTCCTTGCTGCGGAGGGCCGGCAGTTTACCCTCCGTTGGAACTTTGTTGTCGCTTCAGCGGCAGTATCTGGCGCTCTCAGCCACCTTACCGCGATCGTTTCTCACGACCGATTCATACAGCTCTATTCGGTCCCTTTCGATAGGGAACGCTGCGAATACGCCCAGGATGCCAGCACAGATAGCATCTCCTCATTCGAGAACGACTTCTGGGAATACTGGTTCATTCACGGTGAGGAAGCCGCAGACGATTGTCGAAGCTTCGTCCATCGGGTCCGCAGCGAGACAGCAATGCCTCTCCTAAAGTTGCCAGACGCATTCCTCGCCTTCGGGAGTTGGGTGCTCCTCAACTTGCTCCTCGAAGACTTGGACCTGATGAGGGAAACAGAGCTGGCAGGAAAGATTGGTGCTGCAGTCCTCGTACCCTTCCGCGATTGGTGGAGTCAGCCAGGCACGGCCTAACAAGCGCTTGGAGCTGGCGGGGCCCAGCAGCGCTTCGGCCGCCGCGGAAATCGATATCTTATAGACACGCGGCGGCCTCAGCCTGGGCCCCGCAGCTCAAGCGCATGTCGTTAGGCAGCCGTTATGGTTATTGACTCTCTCTCAGTTGTGCTCGAGGTCGTGGCGAGCTACTCCGCGGTCCCACCCGGTGGCGTGAGACCACATCACTTGCTGGTGGCAGACTTGCACATGGACGGCGACGATTACGCTATGGGAGTTGTACCGGAGCTCGAGCGGCGGCTCTCTTTCAAGGCCCGCGTCGCAGAATGGGAGCAAGTCTACACGGTGCAAGACGTGCTTACACTCGTCAAACGTTACGTGACTTAAAGCAGCTGGCTTGCGACCTGTGGTCAGAACTTCCCTTCAGAATCATTGCAAGCATTTGGTTTATACCCTGGCCGACTGGCAAGCAGAGGATACAGTCCTTAGGTCTGGTGGCGATCCGCAACCGTGCCCCTGCTGCAAGCGGCGAGGCTTCTACTCACCACGCGAGGCTGCCGGCGGTCGAAGATATCGAGCCTGTAAGTATTGTGGTTTCTGGCAGGATGTAGGACGGCCACCTCACGAAATAATTCGATACGAATGCCGCGCAGTCGATCATTGGGCGGCAGATTGGAAGGAACCGAGTGAATCATGGAAGTGTCCGAAATGCCACGCGACATTCGGGCCGGGCAATTCCATTCCCTGGCCGGCAGACGACCCCTCCCATCCATGGCGTCTAGCTCCGATCTCGGGCACTCAGGCTGAATACCGCGATTACTGGGCTACAATTGGCATGGCTGTTAACTGGACTGGCATTCCATGAGCCCCTCGGCTGCCTAACAAGCGCTTGGAGCTGGCGGAGCCCAGCGGCGCTTCGGCCGCCGCGGAAACGATATCTTATAGGAACGCGGCGGCCTCAGCCTGGGCCCCGCAGCTCAAGCGCAGGTCGTTAGGCTGTCCGAGCACAACAGCGTTCCCGACATCGAGGAGCTTCAGATCCATGCTAGCGGTTGAGCCTTGGGTCCAATACGTCGCCTTCCCAACACTTACAGCTCTAATCGTCTTAGTTGGTCAGTTTGTCGTTCAGCCGAGAATAGCCGCACGTGGACATTTTCAACAAGCCAAATGGGATGCCCGGCGCCAGCTATACGTTCGCGCCTTGGAGCTCGTCAATCAAAAGTATGCATCTACGCGTTGGGCTGGACCCGACGTTCCCACTAGCGCAACTGAGATCGCGCTATCTGCTCCTCCATCTCGCGATCACGTGAATCAAGTCTACGCGGAACTAGCGCTCTACTCCTCCGTCACAATCATGCGAGCCTACCTAGCCTGCTTCGGAATGCCGCCAGGTTCGATTACCGTTGAGGCCCGGCTGAAGCTAGTTCAAGAGATGCGCCGCGATCTCGGATTGGAAGCTTCGGATCTCGACGAACGCGACACGTTTTTCTTCCTTAAGGTCTAACGGCCGGCGTAATCTCGGTGTGGCTCAATCGATTCTAATGTCGGACAGCCTAACAAGCGCTTGCTGCTG
>CAYNNS010000201.1:0-6291 GCA_964398345.1 uncultured Gemmatimonas sp.
GGCCAGCACGAAACGCCCGAGGGCGCCCTCGCGAGCGCCCTCGTGCTGGATGATCCGCACCATGTCGGGGAGCCGCCCTGGTAGCCGGTGCGGGACCTGCGCTAGCCGACCGGCGCTCCCTTGATGCTGGTCAGCAGCCGGCCGAGGTCGAGCTGCCGGCTCTGGGCGTGGATTTCCTGCTCCACCTTGGGCAGCAACACCTCGGCCTCGCCCCGGAAGCGCTCGAAGAGGGCGCGCAGGTCGGCGGGCGAGAGCTTGCGTCCCTGGGCATAGTACTGCTTGGCGGCGTGGCCCAGCGCGTAGGTCGTGGCGAAGGCGACCCCGGCGCCGGCGACGAGGCCGGCGGTGCCGCCCACCACGCCGCCCAGCACCCGGCCGAACATGCCGCGGCCTAACCCGCCCAGGATCCGCCGCGCCACGGCGTCGAGCACCTGCCCCGCCGCGCCGATCCCCATCACGCCGAGCAGGTCCTTGATCTGGGCGGCGTCGAGCTTCTGGCCGTAGTCGGCGCCGATCCGGTAGACCAGCCGCATCTGGATCGGGATGATGGCGAGCGAGGCGAGGTTCTGCGGCAGGAGCTCCAGCGCCCCGGCGAGCAGGGCCTGCTGCCGGATCATCGCATCGATGGCGCTGTCGTGGGTGACCGCGGGGATGCCCGGCTGGGAGGGCCGCATGCCGCCGCTCGGGGGAGGCACCGCATCGGGCGTGGGGCCGCTGAGCGGCGCTTGCGCGAGCGAGGCCGCCTCTTCGTGCAGCTCCTCGACGCCCTCGCTGCCGTTAAAGTCCATCGTGTGCCGGAGCTCGGTGAGGAAATCGCGCTCCCGGAGGTTCGCTTCGCCGTCGGCATAGATCATGGCGATCGCCATCTCGTACGCGGTGCGGCGCGCCTCGCGCGAGCCGAGCCGCTGCGCCGCTTCGGCCACCTTGAGCTCCCCGTTCTGCGCGCGCGCCACCAGAGCCGCCACCTCGTCCCCGCCGAGCCGCGCGGTGATCCGGGCAAACTGCTCCTGCTCCTCCGGGGTGCGTTCGCCGTCGGCCAGCGCGGCCAGCAGACAAATGGCGATGATCGGTTCGCGGTCTTGCTCCTGCATGGTACCGTTCCCTGTGAATCTGGGTGTCAGAACCTAACTCAGAATTTGGCGCGCGGCAGCGCGGGTGATAGCTTTCCAGTCACGAGAAGGGGAGTAGCTCGCGAGACCTCGCCTGCCGCGGCCGTGCGGGACGAGGGCTCGCGTTTTTCATGGGAGGCCGTCCCACGCCCTATCACACCCCGTGGCTCTGGATCGGCTTCACCGGCGTGGTCGCCGCGCTGCTGGTGGTGGACCTCGGCGTGCTCAACCGCCGCGCCCACGTGCTCGGCGTCCGCGAGGCAACGCTGTGGAGCCTGGGGCTCGGCGTCCTCGCCCTGCTCTTCGGGCTGCTGCTCTGGATCGTCGAGGGATCGCACCACGCCCTGGAGTTCTACACCGGCTACCTGATCGAGCTCTCGCTCAGCGTCGACAACCTCTTCGTCTTCATCCTGATCTTCCAGTACTTCGCCGTCCCGCCGGCGGCGCAGCCCAAAGTCCTCAAGTGGGGCATCATCGACGCCATGGTGATGCGCGGGCTGATGATCACCCTCGGCGCGCTGGTCCTGGCGCGGTTTTCCTGGGTGATCTATCTGCTGGGCGGGTTGCTGCTCGTGACGGCGCTCCGCATGCTGCGCCAGGATGCGGTCCAGCTTCGTCCGGAGCACAACCCCATGGTGCGGCTGGCCCGGCGCTTCCTGCCGGTGGGCGACCAGTACGTCGGCAGCGCGTTCTTCACGCGGGCGGGAGGCCGCTGGCTGGCGACGCCGCTCATTCTGGTGATTCTGGTGGTGGAATGGAGCGACGTGATGTTCGCGGTGGACAGCATCCCGGCCATTTTTGCCGTGACCCGCGATCCCTTCATCATCTATACCTCCAACATCTTCGCGATCCTCGGGCTGCGCGCGCTGTTCTTCGTGCTGGCGGACGCGATGCACCGCTTCGTCTACCTCAAGCAGGGCGTCGGGCTGATCCTGAGCTTCGTCGGACTCAAGATGCTGCTCGGCGCCTGGATCCACGTGCCGACGCCGGTGTCGCTGCTGGTCATCCTCGCCACCCTGTCCCTGGCGATCCTCGCTTCGGTACTCACGGCCCGGCGGGAGCGCCGGGCCGCGGGTTAGTCAGCGCACCGTCAGCACCTCGACCTCGCCGGTCCGGCGGGTGACGTTGATGCCGACGTCATCCTGGTGGCGCTCGAGGCAGAGATCGAGGCTGGCGTCGCCCAGCCTCAGGTTGAAGACCCGCACTTCCTCGAGAAACGCCGGCAGCCTCGGACGGCGAAAGAGCAGCCGCCGCTCCGGTGCCTCGAGCTCCAGTCCCAGCGCCGATCCCAACCGCAGGAACACCCCCGCCCAGGCCCAGGTCTGCGGCGCGCCAGCCCCCCGCAAGAGTGTGGGGCTCTCGCCGGGGCGCCGGCCGAATCCGCACAGGAGCTCCGGCAGCCGGTGGAGGTCGACAAAGAGGCTGGCGTCGAAGAGTCCCGACAGGATGGCGAGCGTCGTCTCCTGCAGGCCGTAGCGGGCCGACCCCGCACCTATCAGGGCGTTGTCGTGAGGCCACACCGAGCCGTTGTGGTACGACATCGGGTTGTAGCGGCGCTCGCTCATCGCGAGCGTTCGAATCCCCCAGCCCGAAAAACTGTGGGGCGCCAACAGGGTGCGCACCACCTGCACCGCACGCTCCGGCCTGGCGATGCCGCTCCAGAGCGCGTGGCCGGCGTTGGAGCTCCGCACCCGGCAGGGGTGCTTCTGGCCGTCGAGGGCGAGCACATAGGTGGCGAGCTCGGGATCCCAGAAACTCTCGTCGAAGCGCTGCCGCAGCTCGGCTGCCTTGCGCTCGAGCTCCGCGGCGCGCGCCGCGTCACCCAGGACCCGGGCCAGCTCGGCCGCGCCACACCAGGCGCCGTACACGTAGCCCTGGAGCTCCGCGAGTGCAATCGGAGGATCGGCGAGCCGGCCGTCGTGGTGGAACACCGAGTCCGGTGAATCCTTCCATCCCTGCTGCAGCAGTCCGTGCTCGCCCTGGCGCTGATACTCGACGAATCCGTCGCCGTCCCGGTCGCCGTAGCGCTCGATCCACTCGAGCGCCCGCTGCACGGGGGGCCAGAGCCGCTCCAGGGCCTCACGGTCGCCGGTGCGCCGGTAGTACGCGGCGGCGAGCATCACGAACAGCGGCGTGGCGTCGTGGCTGCCGTAGTAGCAGCCGAAGGGGATTTCGCCGAGCGCCGCCATCTCGCCACCCCGCACCTCGTGCAGGATCTTGCCGGGCTCCGCGTCGCGCTCGGGAATGACGGCGGTGGCCTGGCGCGCCGCGAGGTAGTGCAACACTCCGGCGGCAATGCTGGGGTTGGACCAGAGGCACTCGAACGCCGTGATGATCCCGTCGCGCCCGAACGGCGTGCTGAACCAGGGAACCCCGGCGTACGGGTAGGTCCCGTACGGCGTGTCGCTCAGCATGACCGTGAGGTCCGCGAGACTGCGCCCCAGCCAGTCGTTGAACTGCTCGTTGGAGGTGTAGATGTGGCAGGCATCGGCGCGGCGCACGCGCAGGCTCTCGGAAATCCGGGTGAGACCGGTGCTGAAGCGCAGCGGTTGCAGAGTCGCCACGCCGACCTCGCAGGCGATGGTGACCTCGTAGCTCGCTTCGGCATCCGGCTCGAGCACCACGTCGAGCTGGGCTTCCCCGCTGTCGAGCTGGGTCGGCGCCGGGCTGATGTGGATCCGGGTGCGGCGCTCCACGTCGTCGAGGCCGCGATAACCGAGCACCGCGGTGTCCAGGGTGAGCTCCGTGGGAAGCCGCAGCCCGCGGGCCGGGCGGGTCGTCCCCCGCACCTCGAAGATGTCGGCGTAGTCGGACCCGAAGCTGAGCACCACCGTCGCGCTGATCTTGACGAGGCCGTAGTTGCGGAGGCAGATCCGCTGATACATCACCCCGTTCCAGAGATAGGCGGTGCGGGCCAGGTGCAGCGTGCCGCGCGGAACCAGCACCTTGCTGCCGTCGGAGATGTCGAGGTTGGTGAGGTCGACCGCGAGCAGCGCGTTGTCTTCCCTCACCCTGGAGCTGAGCAGCAGGGGCCGGGTGCGGCCCATCCGGAGCAGGAAGCGCGAGAGGAACCGGGTGCCCTCGTGGTAGAGGCCCTCTTCGCCGAGCCCGACCGGCTTGATGTCACCGTAGCGGTCGAACAGCGCGAAGCTGTCGCCGTGCTTGAGGACCCGGTCCTGCTCGTCAGCCAGCGACGAGGTGGCCAGGATGTAGTACTGCTGATCGACTTCGACGATGTCGTGGACGTTGAGCCGTTCCCCGGTCGTGACGCTCACGGGACGTACGCGACTCGGCGCTCGCGCGGGCCCGGCAGCGGCTCGCGGCGCCGGTCTTCGCAGGCAATGCGCTGATAGAGGGTCAGATACTCCCGCGCCATCCGCCGCGCCGAGAAGCGCTCCTCGAAGGCGGAGCGGCAGCGGCGCCGGCTCAGCGACCCCAGCTTCGCCACCGCGGCCACCGCGTCCTCCAGTTCTTCGACGATGAAGCCGGTGACGCCATCCTCGAGCACCTCGCTCACCGAGCCGTGCCGCCAGGCGATGACCGGGGTGCCGCAGGCGAGCGCTTCGATCATCACCAGCCCGAAGGGCTCCCGCCAATCGATGGGAAAGAGCAGCGCGCACGCATGGCCGAGGAATTCGGTCTTTTCCGCGTCGGTGATCTCTCCCAGATACTCCACGAAGGGCTGGTCGAGCAGCGGCCGGATATCCCGGGTGAAGTACGCGCGATCGGCGCGATCCACCTTGGCGGCGATGCGCAGCGGCATCCCCGCCCGCCGCGCGATCTCGATCGCGCGATCGACGCGCTTCTCGGGCGAGATGCGACCCAGGAAGGCGAGGTAGCGGCCCGGCGCTTCCCGCGGGGCATGGAGGTCGAGCGGCAACCCATGGTGGACGGTTCCCACCCAGCGAGCATCGGGCAACGGCTCGCGCTGCGCGTCGGAGATCGACACCAGCGGCAGCTCGGCGAACTCCGCATAGAGCGGCGCCAGGTCGGGCAGGTCGAGGCGACCGTGGAGCGTGGTGAGCTGCGCCTGTCGGGCTCGCCGGCTGAGCGGATAGTGCAGGTAGTCGACGTGAAAATGCATGACGTCGAACTCCTCGGTCCGGCGAAAGACTTCCTCGAGCATCACCAGGTGGTGCGCGAGGTGATCCTTGGCGGACTTATCCAGCCGGAGCGCCCGGGGATGGGTGCTGATCAGCCGGGCGGAGGTACGGGAGTCTCCGCTGGCGAAGAGCGTGACATCGTGTCCTTCGGCCACCAGCTGTTCCGTGAGGTACGAGACGACGCGCTCGGTTCCCCCGTACAGCTTCGGAGGCACACTCTCATAGAGAGGAGCGACCTGGGCGATCCGCACGGTCTCACTCCTGGAGTAAATGCAGCAGGAAGGAGACGACTGAGCGTGCGTTCTGCGGACGCTGACCGATTCTCGGCCTAATACCGCGGAATGGTCGGATCCACCTCCTCGCTCCAGCGCAGAATGCCGCCGGTCAGGTTGCGAACCCGAGAAAAGCCCCTGGTCTTGAGAAAACTGACCGCTTTCGCGCCGCGAACTCCGCCTTTGCAGTAGATCACCACCTCCCGGTCGGCCGGCAGGTTGGCCACGGATTCCGGCAGCTCGCCGAGCGGCACCAGCGTGGCGCCGTCGAGGTGGCAGATCTCCCATTCGTGCGGCTCGCGCACGTCCACGAGCACGAGGTCGCGGTCGGCTCCGGCCAGACGCTCCGCCAGCTCGCGCGGGGTGATCTCCTCATGGACCGGAGGCACCGGGACAGCGCAGCTGGGAGTCTCCTCTCGAAGCGCGGTGATCTCGCGGGTGCCGCACGCAGGACACTCCGGGTCTTTGCGCAGCCTGACCGTCTTGAATTCCATGCGGAGCGCGTCGATCAGCAGCAGCCGGCCGATCAGGGGCTCGCCGGTTCCTAGCAGCAGCTTGAGCACTTCGGTGGCCTGCACCGTACCCACCAGCCCCGGCAGCACACCCAGCACGCCGCCCTCGGCGCAGCTCGGCACCAGGCCGGGCGGCGGCGGCGAGCGAAAGAGGCAGCGATAGCAGGGTCCGTCGGGCGTGGCGAGCACCGAGGCCTGGCCTTCGAACCGGAAGATGCTGCCGTAGACGTTGGGAATCCCGAGCAGGACGCACGCGTCGTTGACCAGATAGCGGGTGGTGAAGTTGTCGGTGCCC
>CAYNNS010000202.1:0-6287 GCA_964398345.1 uncultured Gemmatimonas sp.
GATCACGTCGGGCCGCTCGCTCCGGGCCACGGCAATCCCCTGCTCGCCATCGCGCGCCTCGACGACCCGGAACCCGTCCTTCTTGAGCATGCGGGCGAGCAGCAGCCGCACTTCCGGATCATCGTCGATGACCAGCACCGTGCCGGCGGTCTGGCGGTCGGGCGGCCCGGCGGTCGAACGGTCCCTGTCCGCCCGTCCGCCTGTCCGCCCGTCCTCCTCCACGTCAACCGGGAGGTGCACGCTGAACGTCGTCCCCACGCCCGGCGCGCTCGCCACCGCGATGCGGCCGCCCATCATCTCCGCGAACATCTTGCTGATCGCGAGCCCTAACCCGGTGCCGCCATACTTGCTGGCGGTGGACGTCTCCGCCTGCGAGAAGGCCTGGAACAGCCGGCCCAGCTGCTCGGGGGTCATGCCGATGCCGGTGTCGCGGACCTCGAAGACGATCTCGTCGGGCGCTTCGCGCTGCGCGTTACGCGTCACGCGTAACGTGATCGTGCCATGCTCCGTGAACTTCGAGGCATTCGACAGCAGATTGAACAGGATCTGTCTCACGCGGGTGACATCAGCACGGATCGCTCCCAGATCCTCCACCAGCTCGAGCTTCAGGGTATTGCCGTTCTTCTCGATCAGCGGCCGCACCGTCGTCGCCACCGCGTCCACCGCCGGCTTGAGCTCGAAGGTGTCGAGGTGCAGCTCCATCTTGCCCGCCTCGATCTTGGAGAGGTCGAGCACGTCGTTGATCAGCGCCAGCAGATGGCGGCCCGCGGCGCGGATCTTCTGCAGGTCGGGGACGTAGTCCTCGTGGCCCCGCTCGGCGGCCTCCTCCTCCAGCATCTCGCTGTAGCCGATGATCGCGTTGAGCGGGGTGCGCAGCTCGTGGCTCATGTTGGCCAGGAACTGGCTCTTGGCGCTGTTGGCCGCCTCGCTGGCCTTGCGCGCCGCGAGCAGCTCGGTGACGTCGTGGTAGAGGCCCATCATCCCGACCCGCTCGCCGCCGATGATCACCGGCACCGCGAGCACCTCGACGTCCACCATGCTGCCGTCTTTGCGCCGGCGCTGCCCGAAGCCCTGCACCAGCTCGTGCTCGGACGCGCGCGTCGTGTACGCCACGGCCTGCGCGCGGGTCGCTTCGGTGGTGATCAGGTCGTCCAGGTTCTGGCCCTGCACTTCAGCGCCGGAATAGCCGTAGAGCCGCTCGAACCCGGGGTTGCAGGAGAGCACCCGGTGCTCGAGGTCGAGCACCACGATGGCGACGGGACTGTTGTGCACCAGCACCTCGAAGAACTGCCGCTCGCGCTGCGCCGCCGAGAAGAGATGCGCATTCTCCAGCGCGATCGCGGCCTGCTGGCCGAAGAGGTTGAGCAGCGACTGGTCCGACGCGCTGAAGCTCCGGGCTCCCTCTTCGTGCCAGACGTTGATTGCCCCCACGGGCCGCCCGCCGATCATCAGCGGCGCCACCACTGCCGCGCGCGCGTCGATCCGCGCGTACTGCGCCGAGCGGCCCGCCCAGGTCTGGTAATCGGGGATCAGCAGCTGCTCGCCGGTCTTGACCACCAGCCCCATCGCGCCTTCGCCGAGCTTGAGCCGCGTCCCGCGGGAATCGGTCTGCATGCCGTGGTTCGCGGCGATGGTCAGCTCGCGCTGCGCCGCGTCGTAGGTCGCGAGCTCGCCGCCCGCGGCGCCGAGCAGGGTGACCGCGCGCGCCAGCACGGCCTGCAACAGGCGCGAGAGCTCGAGCTCGGCGGAGAGATCGCCGATCGTCGCCAGCAGCGCCTCGCGCTCGTCGGCCCGGCGCCGCTCGGCGCGGGTTAGGCTCAAGCGGGTGAAGGCGAGCCCCGCGAGCTGCGCCGCCGCGGTCAGGATCTCGAGGTCGGCGGTGCCGAAGGCCCGCGGCTCCCGGCTCTCCACGACGATTACGCCGAGCACCACCTCGTCGGCGAGGATCGGGACGTCCACCTCCGAGCCGCTCGAGAGGCCCGGCACGTAGGCCGGCTCCTTGGTGACGTCGGGGGTGTAGCGCAGTGTGCCGTCTTCGATGGGCCGCGAGCTCAGGCCCTGGCCTTTGGGGACCCGCATGTCGGGGGGAATGTCGTCCCACCCGATCGCGGCGCCGAGCACGCGATCCCCCGTGGCGGGATCGAGCAGAAAGACGCCCAGGAAGGCGTAGCCCAGCGCCTCGTCGTGGAGCCCGTCCACGACCGCGCGGCACACTTCCCTCTCGGAATGCGCCGCGGCAATGGCCGCGCTCAGCCTGAGCAGCGCCGACTGCCGGAGAGCGAGGCTGTCCTCCCCGCGCTGGGGCGCGGGACGGGTGGGGCGGTGTGGCTTGGGCGTCCGGTCCTCCGGTCGACCGACGGGATGTGCGGGTGCGGCGACCCCAAAACGTACGACCGGAGGGGGGGGTGTCAAGCAAGAGCGGGGAGAGGGGCGCTACTCTCAAGATCCCTTCACACGAGACGACGGGTCTTACGCTCCCACAGCTGCGGGTTAGATTCGCGCCGCCAGATTCTCCCTCTACAACGTCGGGTCAAGGAGATGCCATGAGTTCAGCTCATCGCAGGATCGCGCTGGTGCTGGTGGCCGGGATGCCCTCGCTGCTCGCGGCGCAAACGCCGCCACCGCAGAACAACGTGCTCTCCATCTACCGCGAAGTCGTCAAGGCCGGGAAGGGACCGGCCCACGCGGCGATGGAGACGGCGTGGTCCTGGGCCAACCTCCAGGCCAAGACGCCGGTCCC
Organism: uncultured Gemmatimonas sp.; assembly: GCA_964398345.1. Lineage (GTDB taxonomy): Bacteria > Gemmatimonadota > Gemmatimonadetes > Gemmatimonadales > GWC2-71-9 > JABFSM01. Next base: position 2,741 of record CAYNNS010000202.1, read on the forward strand.
CTACATCGCGGCGACCACGCTCAACGGCCCGAATGAAGTGTGGTACATCTCGGCCTATCCGACCTGGGCGGAATACGAGAAGGGCAACGACGCGACCAATAACACGCCGGCCCTCGCTGCCGTCGACAAACGCTTCCGCTCCCAGGAAGATCAATTCCTGAGCGATGCGCGCGGGATGACCCTGCGCCCCAGGACCGAGCTCGGCTACGGCGGCCCGCCCGACCTGCCCAACATGCGCTACCTCTCGGTCACTCGCATCTCGGTGCGCCCGGGGCACACCGCCGAGTACGAGGACGCGCGCAAGATGGTCAAGGCGGCGCACGAAGCCGCCAAGCTCACCGATCGCTACTCCGTCTGGGAAGTGACGTCGGGCGCACCGGCGGGAACGTTCTACCAGTTCGTCGCCCGCAAGACCCTCGCCGAGCTCGACTCGGGAGCCACCATCCACGGCGCAGCCTACACCGCGGCGCTCGGCGGCGACGAGGGCCAGAAGAAGCTCGCGGCCCTGACCGCGAGCGCCGTCATCAGCTCCGAAACCGATATCCTGGAATTCACGCCGTCCCAGAGCGTGCCCTCGGCCGCCTGGGTCACCGCGAATTCCAAGATGTGGAAGCGGTCTGCCCCCGCGGCAGCCGCTCCGAAAAAGCCCTGAAGCAGCCGCTGGATGACCACGCACGGGCCGGCGCAATGCCGGCCCTTTGTGTTTGCGGCCCGGCCTGCTTGACAGCTTAATACTACAAGCGTAGTATTACATCCGTCGTTGAGGTTTACAACCCTTTGGTGCCGGGGTGCCTCCATATATGACCAGCGATGCCCAGCTCACCGAGCTCCAGCTCGCCATTCTCAAGGTGTTGTGGAGCCGCGGCTCCGCGACAGCGGCAGAGATCACCGAAGCCCTCAGGTCCGAGCGGGGTCTGGCCCAGCAGACCATCGCGACGGTGCTGACCCGGCTGGAGCGGCGCGGTATCGTGGAGCACGTAACCCGGCAGCGCCAGTACATCTACACCGCCACCGTCACGGAGCCCGAGGTGCGCCGCTCGATGCTGGCCGAATTGACCGAGCGCGTGTTCGAGGGGGATGTCGCCGCCCTCGTCACCCACCTGCTCTCCGCGCGGGAGATCAGCCCCGGCGATCTCGCCCGGGTCAAGCAGCTGATCGCCGCTCACGAATCCACCCGAGGAACCTGACATGCTCGACTGGCTGCTGAGCTACGCGGTGCAGAGCACGCTGCTGCTGCTCGCCGCCTGGCTGCTCGCGCCGCGCACCCGCAGTCACACCGTGCGCGAAATGCTCTGGAAGGCCGCGCTGGTCGGCGGGTTCGTCACCGCCACCGCGCAGAGTGCGCTGGGGATTCGTCCGCTCACCGGCCGGGTTACGGTGGCCGCCGCCGCTCCTGCTCCACGCGGACTGACGTCAGGCCGGCAGCAGAACGAGCCGGAATCGCAGAAGCTCGCCGACTCACCACCTGCCGCTCGCCCCTCGCCCCTCGCCACGACTGATCCCCTCGCCTCTCGCCCCTCCCCCCTCGCCACCAGCACCCTCATCGTGCTGCTCTGGGGGACCCTGGCGGCGGGGCTGTTGCTGGTCTACGCGCTGCGGCGAACCTTGCTTGTCAGGCGGATCGCGGATCGCCGCCCGGTCATGACCCACCCGCTCGCCGAGCAGCTCCGCACGTTGTCGAGCGAAGCGGGAATCCGGCGTCCGATCCGGTTGACGGCCTCGCCCCGGCTGGCGAGTCCCATCGCGCTGGGCAGCAGCGAGATCGCGGTGCCCGACGCGGCGCTCACCGAGCTCGACGCCGACCAGCAGCGCGGCATGCTGGCCCACGAGCTGGCCCATCTCGAGCGGCGCGACCCCGCCTGGCTGGTCTTCGTCGCCCTGGTCGAGCGCGTCGCGTTCTTCCAGCCGCTCAACCGGCTGGCGCGGCACCGCATCCAGGAGAGCGCCGAGTATCTTTGCGACGAATGGGCGGTGCGCTGCACCGGCTCCGGGGTGTTCCTCGCCAAGTGTCTCGCCAAGGTGGCGGAATGGATGGACACCCGGCCCAGCGCGGTGCCGGTGGCGGGCATGGCGGAGGAGCGCTCCCACCTGGTGGCGCGGGTGCGCCGGCTGCTCGAAGGTGGTCCCTTGCCCATCGGTCCGCGCCGCGGCACCGTGGCCCTGCTGGCCGGCGTGGGCGTGTTAGGTGTGACCCTCGCCGTCCCCGGCATCTCCCTGACCTCGCGTTCCCCGGAGCCGGAGACCCCGGCGGCATCGGCCAGTGGCAGCGTCGCGTCCCGTGCGGCCGATACCGCGCGCGCCGTGATCCGCGCGCTGATGGACGCGAGCAGGGATTCCGATGGCGAAGTGCGCCGCGCCGCGCTGCGGTCGCTCGCCAACTACGAAGACCCGGAAACCGTCCCCGTCTTCCGCACCGCGTTGCGCGACGCCGACGCCGAGATCCGCGCCACCGCGATCCAGGCCCTGGCGGACCTCAAGGACAAGAGCTCGGCCGGCGCGATCGCCGCGTTGCTCAAGGACGAGAACACCGAAGTCCGCCGCCACGCCGCGGGAGCGCTGGGCGACCTGCGCTCCACGTCGGCCAAGGGCGATCTGGTTGCCGCGCTCAAGGACAGCGACGCCGAAGTCCGCGGGCGGGTGATCCGCGCCCTGGCCGAGCTCCACGACGCGAGCCTGGCCGACCTGTTCGTCGCCGCGATGAAGGACCCCAACGCCGACGTGCGCTCCCGCGCCATCGACGCGCTGGCCGAGCTGGAGCTGCCGACCCCGCCGCCGGGCCTGCTCGACGCCTTGAAGGACTCCAACGCCGACGTACGCCAGAACGCCGCCCATGCGGTGGGTCACTTCGAGGACGCGCGCGCCGTGCCCGCGCTCAAGGCCATGCTCGAGGATCCCAGCGCCGACGTCCGCGAGGCCGCCGTCGAAGCCCTGGCCGACATCCGCAACGACGCGGCGATCGACGCGCTGGTCGGCGCGCTCAAGTCGAAGGACCCCAAGATCCGCCGCGCCGCCGCCGACGCGCTCGGCAAGCACTAGAGGTGCGCCCATGAAACGCACGCTGGTCCCCCTGCTGGCGCTCGCCCTGACCGGCGCGGCCACCGGGCTCGCGCTGGTCCGCTCGGCGCCTAACCCGGAGATCTCCTCCGGCGACGAGCGCCGCCACGCCGGTCCCGACAGCGCCCGCGTCGAAGCCTTCCTCGGCGGGCTGCGCGCCGCCGACCCCATGCTCTGCGAGATGCTGGCCGACCAGGTGGGGAACTTCTGGAATTCCTCCGGCGACTTCGGCGTGGGCCTGCTCACCGACGGCTCCCGCAGCTGGGAGAGCGCGCGTGACTCGCTCTACGGCCCTCCCACGGACCCCGCGGCCCTGCGGCGCATCGCGCGGGCCTTCGATGATTCCAATCCCTGCGTCCGCCGTGCCGCCGCCAAGCTGCTCGGCCACGGGAAGCAGGAGCAGATCAACGCCGTGATCCGCGAGGGATTGCGCAGCGCCTCCATCCGGGTCCGCGAAGCCGCGGCCCCCGCGGCCGGCCACACCCACGGACCC
>CAYNNS010000203.1:0-6269 GCA_964398345.1 uncultured Gemmatimonas sp.
GACTGTCGGCCACTTAACAAGCGCTTCCGGCGGTCGAGTGCGGGCGCCCTCAGCCGCGGCAGGGGTTCTTAGAAGTACGGGCTGCGGGGGCCTCGGCACGCCCCACAGCAGAAACGCAGGTCGTTAGGTGGCATGCGGCAACCAGGAGCACCATGACCGAATCGTCTGGAGTTGGTGCCTTCGTACCACTGTTCCAGACAGGGCTCTGGGTTCTTCTCATCGTCGGAGTCGGTGTTGCTTTGCGGAAGCATGTCAGTCCGATGATCGACGCGCTCCGCAAGAGAATCGAGCGAGGTAGCTCAGTTAAGGCCGGGCCATTTGAGCTTGGCGAGGACCTGAGGAAGCTTGACTTGGTGAAACCGAGTCCAGGGCCAGTGGCACAACTGGCAAAGCCAGCTGCACAGGACTGGATAACCGAACGTGACCAACTCTACAACGACGCGCGTCGCGTTTTCCTTGCTCACGTAATTAACCCATCCAAGACCGCGGGCCAGCAGTTCGATGTTTTCGTTTATCTAGTTGGCCACAAGGACACTGGCGTGGAGGACGTCGAGTTCGCAGAGTTCTTCTTCGGTCATTACTGGGGAAATCGAGTCTTCAAGGAAACGGCAAAGGACGGCCTTGTCGGAGTTCGGACGTCTGCCTACGGACCATTCCTTTGCACATGTCGCGTTCACTTTCGCGATGGACACATATCATCCCTGAATCGTTACATAGATTTTGAAATGGGCCGGGTGTTTACGCATGCCACCTAACAAGCGCTTGCTGCTGTCGGGGCGTAAGCGCCTCCGCCGCCACAGGCTGTCTCTGTTTGTTGGTGATCTGCGACGGCTTCGGCACTCCCAGCAGCAGTAGCGCAAGTTGTTATGCCGACTGTGAGGTAGCCCATGGGGGTGGATCGGACGCGCCTAGCAGGCTGGAAGTACCGCCAAACAGGGGATCAATGCGTATTGGCGGCCTATGCTGCGGCACTCTGGCCGTTCACCGGTCAGACGCCTTCGGAGTATTTTCAAGCCTACGCCAACCATTTTTCCCTCGTGACCACAGGGCACACGCTCGATTAGGTGTATGACGGGGACTTCCACACTCGAGGCAGGAGCCAGCGCGGCGGCAATACTCTGCGCCGTTGCCGCTTGCGAAGCTCACCTGTCGGAGTACCTCGCCCGAGTCGAATTCGCGGAGGGTAAGACTTCACAAGAGGTAATGGCTATTCGCAGGGATCCCGACGCGGGCCACCAATGGAAGGCACTGCTAGAATCTCGGGCGCCCCAGCTGGATCTTGGCGCCAGCAAGGAATACTTAGCGCTTGGATGCCTCTTGGAGGTTCGCGACCTCACTGCACACCGAAACGCCCGTACCCTCCCGGTTGGCGACTTTCCCATCAACCTCGCCGACTGTGTCCGTCAACGTGTTGTACCAGTCCGAGACGGGCCCGACGCTGATTGGACGTCTGTCGTTTTCGTTGCAGAGGTCGCAGAGTGGGCGGCTAAGACCGCCACAGAATGGTCGGCGCTCGTGGACAACTATCTCCCGGAAGTGAAGTTGTCCTGAGCTGCCACCTAACAAGCCGCTTGCAGCCTGCTGAGGGCGTGAGCGCGACGGCAGCCGCGCGGATATGTTCTTCCGCGAGGCTGCGCGGAGCGTGACAACTTCTGTCTTGGGTCGCATGGGGGTTGCCGCACGCACCGTTTATTAGAAGCCGCCGAAACTGGTGGCTCATCGACTTGAGGCAGTGTCCGCCTCCATTTCCGCGAGTCGCAGGATAAATACGGTTGGCTCTGGATTGGGCGAGATGAATCTAGTCGCTGCGCTGATCTCTTATCTGATCCTTATGACCGCTCGGGTCCCATGGTGGCCCCCCCTAAAGTTTTTTCTCTACTGGGGCGCACTTACGGCCGTCATCCAACTTTTCTGGGAAGTGGGTCGGCAGCGTAGTGGATTGCCGTTACTTGGTGAACCTGAACTCTCTACTCGGCGGCAAATCGGGATCGGCCTAAGGTTCCCTGTGATTGCGGTGCTGACCTACTTATGGATTGTCTCGGTTTGGTGGTGGTTGGCTGCCGCGGGAATCGGACTTGCTCTCCTTCGGCTCGTGGGCAAACCCTTAGCGTACCCTCTTCTCTGGCTCTTCGTCGAACTGAGCTTAGCGTTCGCCAATTCAAGGGAGCCAGTTCTTCCACACTACTGGACAGGTTATCCCGACTATGAGCTAACTCTCGCGAAGAAATCGGCAAAGGTCGGTTTCCCGACGCTTAAATCTTGGCTGATTAACGGCTGGACAACGCCGGTGAGTCCGCCACAACCCGGATCGAGAGATCAAATCTCGTTGGTCTGGTGGTTGGTTATCGCTGCTCTCGGCTTGTTCGCACTCCGGTCCCTACTCCGACAGAACCAAAACCCGAGTGGATCAATTCCGGTGGTCGTTCAGCCTGGACCTCAATCAGGGAGCGGTGCCGAATTGGTGGCTAGCTTGACGGTCGCAAACGTCGATCCTCATTCAGATCTGTTTTTCGTGGATGGTGTTCGCCAAAATGGGACGCGAGTGGATAACCTGTCAGTTGGACAGGATCATCTTGTCGAAGTAGAGCGAGTTGGCTGTGGCGTTTTCTCCGAAACGGTGAAACTCACTCAAGGGAAACTGGCTCATGTTTCAGCCAGATTCCATTGCGATTCCTCTGGAACTCCTGCCTTCGCGGGCCCCGAACCCTCGGGGCCGGATTCCTCGACCAGCCGTTCAGGTCTCTCCAAACTTACTGGAGAACCTCTCCTTGTAGACCAAGTGGACGAGCCCGTGCGGATCATAAGAATACCGAAGCCCAGTTATCCGCCCGCACTTCAGCAGGCGGGCATAGATGGCAGCGTGGTGGCACAGTACGTAGTGGATACACTGGGCCGAGCCGAGCCTCTTAGTTGGAAGGTGCTCGAAAGCACCAGACCACAATTCGAGAATCCCGCCCGTGAAGCCATCATGCGAGGTTCGTTCAAACCGGCACGCAACAAGGGGAGAGCTGTTCGTCAATTGATCCAGCAGACGATTCGATTCGCTATCGGGAATTGATTCAGTGAGTTAGGCAGGAATTGACGAGGGCCTAAACCAGCGCCCGGACGTATCGAGGCCCAAAAGCGCTTCAGCCGCTACAAGCTATTCCGACTCGGGATTCCCGGACTCGGTTGGTGAGCAGATGCGGCCCGGTAGGATTCTCTCCGGCGACCCGGTGCTGTGGTCACCTCAAAATCCCTCGCACCCGCCGACCACCGGTGACAACGGCCTCAAGGGTCTCCTGATCTGCCGCTTCATAGACGCCCTGAAGAACCGTGACATCCCTCCATCCTCCCGCCGCAGCAACATCTCGGACCGGAAGGTGCTTCCGCTGACACGCCCACATGCGACGGAAGGCATGCCAGGCACCTCGCTCCATTGGCTTTAAGCCAGCTAGCTTCTCAGCCTGCCGGAGCCACGTCGCCGCAACGGCTCGCTGAACTGGTCTGGATGGGTCATTAGGGGACGGGAATACCAGCAAGTCACCTATCCCGCTCCGTCGGGCGCGCTCCTCCTTCATCGCCTCGGCAACTTCCGGCGTCACCGAGACCACCCACTCGCGGCCAAGCTTGTCTGACTCCGCTCGCCAGCGGAGCTTACCATGCTTCCCCTCAGACGGCAGCCAATCGCTCCAGCGCAGCGCCAGAATGGAAGAAATGCGCCGACCAGTGTCTCCAGCCAGCCGGAGCAGTAACGGCAGGTAGGAGGGCTCCCAGACGGCCTCTTTACCCCACCCACGTCGCATCCGCACCTGCGCGGCCACGCCAAGGAGCTTGTCATATCGGTCGGAGTCCGCCGTGGGACGTTTGGGGTTCTTCTCCGAGGGGAGCGGCAGCCCGCGAGTGGGGTCGTAGGTAAGTAGAAAGCCTCCCGCGGGTGTCCGTTCGATGGTAGCTCGCCGACAAGCAGCACGGAGGACCTTCATCTCCTTCGCCATGGTGCGCGGTCCCACTGGTCGGCGAGCCTCAGGCTTCTCGACCAGGTGTCCCCGCCCATCCAGTTCACCAGTCGCGCGGACCCGCTGGAACGCTTCCCATTCGGTCGGCCCTATGGTCTCGACCACGCGAGAGCCACCGAGAAAGCGCGTCCATAGCTCGACCCCCCGGCTCAACTCCTCGCGGTGGTGTCCGCATTGGCGCGGCAGGACCGACCGGGAGTAAAGCTCGAACATCCCGCCAACGGTGAGGCGTTCTAGGGGCTCATCTCCCTTCTGCCTACGAGCCGCAAGCTTGTGTGCCTCCTCAATCGCCCTGCCTCGGTCCTTGTGCCCGAGGGACACCTTTCGCCAGCCTCGGCCTCCCGGGGCCGTGGTCATGGCGTATAGCCGCCCTCCCGGTACCCTCTCCGCTACCTTGACGCGGCTACCGTACTTGCCGGTCGAGTAGGTCCACAGCTTCGGCTTTCGGGGCATGATCACTTCCTCATATCTGCAAGGGCTCTCACAATCCCCTCGGCGAGCCGCTCGCAATCCCTAGCCCAGTAACGGAGCGCCTTAGCGAGAGCCTTGGCCACGGCGACGGGTGCGCCTCGTTCCCGAGTTCCGATCTTGGCAAGGGTGGCGGGCTGCACATGAGAGGCCCGGGCCAGCGCCCGCAACGTACACGGGCACCGATTGATGGCCCGGATCACAGATTCGTTGAGACGTGGATTGGTCATGACTACAATTTGTTGTCGGACGCTCCTGTCCGGCAAGGGGGACCTATACGATTCCAAGCCGCTCGGCTACGTAACTTAGGCTCTGAGTCTCGCGTGCTCTCGCCTTGCGCGGGAGGTCACAGCGACGCAGCCGGAACGGCCCAGTCCTCCCTGCCCGGTCCCCGTCTAGCCGACCCTCCCGTAGCATCTCCCGAATCCGTTCTTCTGAGTATCCCGCCTCGGCCGCAGCTTCGGCGACCGTCAACTCCGCCAGCCAATACGTCTGAAAACTGGTTTCCAGATCCGAGGCAGCGCGGAGTAACGCCTCCGCTGGGCCATGAGCACCGTAGCGCGCCAACTCAATGGACTTCGAGCGAAGAACCTCCACCTGAGCGGCGATAAACCCCTCGATCCCGGCCTTGCGCCCCATCAACCGGCACGCTGGCGCTGGCTGTCGCCGCCCTGCCCGGCCAGAGGCACTTCGAGTGACTGATTTGAAGTGCTGGAGCCGTTATTCGCTGGGATCTCCACCGCTTCGGGTTCAGAGGAGGAGATTACGAAGGACCCGGCACTGACCCGGCACTCGTCACTCTGCAAGCGGAGTCCACGGCGATAGCGACAGCCATTCGACCGGTAAGGCGAGAAGTGCTGGTCGTCTAGCCGACGACCGAACAAGGCTTGTGTCATTGCCGGTACCGCGGCCCGCTCACACCACCGCCGATACCCGGTATATAGGGCGCCCGCCGTGACCTTGGCGTTCGGCGCAATGATGCACTCATCATGAAGGAAGTCTGCGAGCGGGTCCTCTTCGTCCCGGTAGGCAGCCGTGGCCTCGGCGACGACAGGGGCCACACCTAACCCTTGGCGCTGCCAAGCAAGACACCCAGCAACCGCCCAATGCAGAATACCGGGAAGCTCTATAGCCAGTTGGTCACGGAGCCCCGAATCCCGCTCGGCCTCCGGGATGGTGACAGTGAACGGCACCAGCCTGATGCGCCGCCAAATGGCTTCACCGGTACTGCGGATGGAAGGCTTGTTGTTCGCTACGAGCCAGAGCTTGAATGCTGGATGAAAGCTGAAGAAATCTGCGTAGAGCCGTCGCGCCGTGATGGTGTCTTCGCCAGTCACCTCCTTCAGGAGCCCTTCGTCGAAGGATTGGGATTCCCCTACCTCTGTTGCGGCCACAAAGCGAGCACCCACTAGGCCAGCGATATCCGGCCGCGGGCCGTGGCGCCGCTGCTGCAGGAACGCGCTAAATGGCGTTTTCGACCCGAAGTCGTGGAAGAGGCGGAGCAAGGTTTCGACCAGCGTGCTCTTTCCGTTGGCGCCGCTGCCGTGGAGGAAGAAGAGCACTTGCTCACTCGTCAACCCGGTGAGGGAATAGCCAACCGCCCTTTGGAGGAACGCGATCAACTCGCTGTCGCTGCCGAGGATTCGATCAAGGAACCGGAGCCAGATAGGACAGGTGGCGCCGCCATCGAAGCAGACTGGCGACAATTTCGTAATGAGATCTGCTGGATCATGCTGTCGCAGTAGCCCCGTTCTCAGGTCAACGGTACCGTTGGAGACGTTGAAGAGCCAAGGGTCAGTATCC
>CAYNNS010000204.1:0-6252 GCA_964398345.1 uncultured Gemmatimonas sp.
AGGGCGGGAATCTTGGGGGGAGCCACCGAGGCGGACTCGCTGGCCGGACTCAGGGCCTGGCACGCCGCCTCCGGCCGGGGTGCCACCGCGATGCTGGGGTGTTGCGCGCCAAGTCGTGCGAGATGTCGGTGCACCGCCAGACCCAAGTTCTGATCCTGGGAGGTCAGGGAGCAGCACCCGAAGAGCACGGATTTGCGGTTCCATGCCAGATAGTTCGCCAGCCCGCGCCACAACAGGTGCAGGACTCTGCCGTTCCGGTGCTGACGGGCGATGGCAACCCGGCCCAGCTCGACGGCCCGCTTGCGCGTGATGTCGGGGAGCGATTCGACCTGGAAGAGGCCGCCGGAGGAGTAGCCTCCCGCAGTGGCCATCTCGCAGGTCTGCATGCGGTAAGTGCCTACCATCTCACCGGTTTCGCGTTCCTCGATGAGCAAATGATGGAACTGGGGGTCGAAGCGGTCCTCGTCGCGCCCTGAGGCCCCGGCCGAGTCGAGCCCGGCGTCGAGCTCGAGATTGTAGATCTGGTAGCGGAGCCGGAGGATGCGGTCCAGGTCGGCTTCGGTTCGCGCGAAACGGACCAGGTACTTGCCCGCCGACATGGTCGAGCTGGGCACGGCCCAGGGGGCGGGCGGGAATTCGCGGGGCGATGGTCTGGCGGTCACGCGAGCTGGTTTCTGAAGGATCGCTGAGCCGTGAAAGCGTCTCACTGCTCGATCAGCAATGGGTATGCCACGTGAAGGGCTCAGGCGCGCGTTAGCCCGGACCGGTGACGAGCCGGCCCGGACGCGCAACGGCTGGCAGCGCTAGTGGTGACCCAGCGTGATGTTGAGACCGCCCTGGAACTGCAGGGACGAGCCGTGGGAGAAGATCGCCCGCGCCTCGAGGAAGGGATGGATCCGCCCGCGCAGGGATTCTGCCCCGGCAAAGAGGTTGGCACCCGCATCGGTGTTGCTGACGCCGGCGACGCTGATGGTCGTCAGGTCGAGACCGGCGCCGACGTAGAACCAGCGAGGCCGGTCCTTGGCAATGCGCCACTTGAGGTCGGCGTTGACCGCCCACGCGGATCCCGGATTCCGGAAATACCAGTCGAACGAGGGATAGAACTCGAGGCGGTTAACCAGGGGCAGGCTGACTTGAGCACCCAGATTGACGTCGTCCAGATCGGTGTTGTACCCGATGTGGGGACCGATGTGGGCGCGCTTGGTCTGCGCCCGCACCATCCCCGAAGCCACCAGCACCAGCAACGCCGTCACCAGAGCCGACCTGCGCGATTGCCTCACGTTGCTACCCTCCTCCCAGGTTGTTCCATCACCCTCTGGGAAGTGACGCCCTGTCCGAGCATGGACCGCACAGAATTTCACTTTGCGACCTGGCGCGATTTTCGGCCCTCGCTCTCGGCAACTGGCGAACCGCCAGAGTGCCGCCCAAATTCACCCACCCTTCCGACCTCTTCTGGAGTCACGATGCAGCCTCCACCGCGCCGCGCGTTTGCCGCGCTGATTGGCCTCCTGTGTCTGTCGCTGGTGGCCAGCACCTCCTTGCGGGCCCAGCTGCCCGGCATTGCCGACAAGACCAAGGGACTCGAGAAGCGTGACGGCTTCGTGCCCCTCTACTGGGACGGCGCCACGGGCAAGCTGTGGCTCGAGCTTCCCGCTGCGCGGCTCAACCAGGAGCTGCTCTACATCACCGGCGCGCCCACCGGTCTCGGCTCGAACGACATCGGGTTGGACCGGGGACAGATCGGCGGCGAGCGGATCGTCAGGTTTCAGCGGGTGGGAAACAAGGTGGTGATGGTGCAGCCGAACTACGGCTTTCGCTCCAGCGATACCAGCGCGGCGGCGCGCCGTTCGGTCGAGGAATCCTTCGCCATCTCCACGCTGTGGGGATTCAATGTGGAGGCGGAGAGCAACGGAGGCGTGCTCGTCGACGCCACCGATTTTGCCATCCGCGACGTCCACAACGTCATCGCCACGCTGAGCCGCTCGGGGCAGGGCAGTTACCGGATCGAAGGCTCCCGCAGCTTCGTCGATCCGGAGCGAACCAAGGTGTTCCCGCGGACCACCGAGATCGAGGTGGCGCTCACCTATACCGGCGACAATCCCGGCCCGTGGGTGCGCGACGTCGCGCCGAGCCCCGAGGCGCTCACCATGCGGGAGCGAATCTCCCTGGTTGCCTTGCCGGAGCCGGGGTATCATCCCCGCCGCTTCGATGCCCGCGCGGGGTTCTTCTCCACCTCCTACATGGATTTCACCGCACCGCTCGGCAGTGATCAGACCATTCAGTTCATCGCGCGGCACCGCTTGCAGAAACAGGACCCCCGAGCGGCCGTCAGCGCGCCGGTCAAGCCCATCGTGTATTACCTCGACCGCGGCGCGCCCGAGCCGTTTCGCTCGGCGATTCTGGAAGGGGCGCGCTGGTGGAACCAGGCCTTCGAAGCGGCGGGGTACAAGGACGCCTTTCGGGTCGACCTTCTGCCCGAAGGTGCCGATCCGCTCGACGTGCGCTACAACGTGATCCAGTGGGTGCACCGCTTCACCCGCGGCTGGAGCTATGGCAACACGGTCACCGATCCCCGGACCGGAGAGATCATCAAAGGTCACGTGACGCTGGGGTCGGAGCGCACCCGGCAGGACTATCTGCTCGCCGAAGGCCTGCTGGATCCCTACCCGACCGGCAGCGAGCGCGCGACGGCGGCCGAAGCGATGGTGCTGGCCCGGCTGCGCCAGCTCGCGGCGCACGAGGTCGGGCACACGCTCGGCCTGCAGCACAACTACATCAGCAGCATGGCCAACCGCGCCTCGGTGATGGACTATCCCCATCCGCTGGTCAAGCTGGGCAGCAACGGCGCGATCGATCTCTCCGACGCCTACGCGGTGGGGATCGGCGCCTGGGACAAGGAAGCCATCAAGTACGGCTACAGCGATTTCGCGCCGGGAACCGACGAGGCCAGGGCTCTGGATGGCGTGCTGGCCGGCGCGCGCGCCAAGGGGCTGTTCTTCCTGACCGACCAGGACGCCCGGCCGGCGGGAAGCGCGCACCCTAACACGCATCTCTGGGACAACGGCACCGACGCCGCGGCCGAGCTCGCCCGGGTGCTGCGGGTGCGGCGCGCCGCGCTCGACCGCTTCGGCGAAGCGGCGATCCGGAAGGGTGAGCCGCTCGCCCTGCTCGAGGAGGTCCTGGTGCCGCTCTACCTCCACCATCGCTACCAGGTGGAGGCGGCGGTGAAGGTGGTGGGGGGGCAGTATTACACCTACAGCGTCCGCGGGGACGGCCAGGAGGCCCAGCACGCGGTGCCGCCCGAAGAGCAGCGCCGGGCGCTCTCCGCCGTGCTCGCGACCCTGAGCCCCAGGGAGCTCGTCATCCCCCGGGCGGTGCTCGCCAAGCTGCCCCCGCGACCCAGCGGCTACCCCGAGCACCGCGAGTTGTTCGACAAGATCACCGATCCCGTGTTCGACGCGATCAGTCCCGCCGCGGCCGCGGCCGATATGGTGGCGCAGCTGCTGTTCAATCCGGAGCGCGCGGCGCGGCTGGTGCAGCAGCACGCGCTCGATCCCTCCCAGCCGGGGCTCGCGGAGGTGATCGACAGCGCGCTGACGGCTGGGAAGCCGCAGCCCGATGATTCCTATCAGGCGGCCATCGCGCGGGCCGTGCAGCGCGTGGTCCTCACCCGGCTCATGGGTCTGGCTCAGGGCGGCCGCAGCGCGGAGGCGCGCGCCATCGCGACCCTCAAGCTCAGGAGCTACCTCGCGCAGCTGCCGGAAGTGAGCGCCAGCGAGCTGGCCGGGGCGGCGGAAGGAACCGCGCACGTCATGGCGCTGGCCACGGATATCCGGCGCTTCCTCGAGCGACCCTGGGATCCGCAGGCGCTGCCGCGGCCGTTCGCCCCGCCCCCCGGCATGCCGATCGGGCAGGAGCCGTAGCGGATGCTACCTTCCAGCGCTGTGACCGTACCCAACTTCATCGGTGGCCGGTGGGCGGCCGCTGCGACCCGCGATTCGCTGCCGGTTCAGAATCCGGCGACGGGCGAGGCGCTGGGCGCGGTGCCGCTTTCGACCGCGGCGGATGTGGGCGCGGCCGTTGACGCAGCGGCCCGGGCGTTTCCCGGCTGGCGCGCGGTTCCCGCCGTCGACCGGGCGCAGGTGCTGTTCCGCCTCAAGGCCCTGCTGGAACGGGAGCTCGACGCGCTCGCCGAGACCATGACTCGGGAGCACGGCAAGACCAGGGACGAGTCGGCGGGCGAGCTCAAGCGCGGCATCGAAAGCATCACACACGCCTGCGCTATTCCTACGCTGATGATGGGGGAGACCCTCGAGGACATCGCGCCCGGCATCGATTGCGAGACGCTGCGGCAGCCGCTTGGCGTATTCGCCGTCATCACGCCGTACAATTTTCCCGTCATGATCCCGCTCTGGTTCTGGCCGGTGGCGGTCGCCGCGGGCAATACCGTCGTGCTCAAGCCGAGCGAGCGCGATCCACTCACCCACCAGCGCGTCGTGGAGCTGGCCATCGAAGCGGGACTGCCGCCCGGGGTGCTCAATGTGGTCCACGGCGACCAGCGGGCGGTGGCTGCGCTGCTGACCCATCCGGAGGTGCGTGGCGTTTCCTTCGTGGGATCGAGCCCGGTGGCGCGGAGCATCTACGCGCAGGCCGCCGCCGCCGGCAAGCGGGTCCAGGCGCTCGGGGGTGCGAAGAATCACATGATCGTGCTCCCCGACGCCGACGTCGAGGCGACCGCCCGCGCCGTGGTCGCGTCGGTGTACGGGGCGGCGGGCCAGCGCTGCCTCGCGGGCCGCGTGGTGGTGGGCGTAGGCGAGGCCTACCGGCCGGTGCGCGAAGCCATTCTCGACGGCGCCCGGGAGCTCCGGCTCGGCAACGGGCTCGATCCCGGGGTGACGATGGGGCCGGTGATCACCGCGGCGCACCGGGACCGGGTCGCGGGTTATGTCGACCAGGGCGAGCGCGATGGCGCGCGGCTGCTGCTCGACGGCAGGACGGCGCGGGTCACGGCGTATCCGGCGGGGCACTGGTTCGGCCCGACGGTCTTCGAAAACGTGACGCCGGACATGGCGATCGGGCGCGAGGAGATCTTCGGGCCGGTGGCGGGGCTCACCCACGCCGAATCGCTCGAGGCCGCCATCGCGCTGGTGCACCGGAACGCCTACGGCAACACGATCTCCCTGTTCACACGGAGCGGGGCCGCCGCCCGCGAGTTCCGCTATCGGGCCGGCATCAGTATGATCGGAGTCAATATCGGCGTCGTCGCTCCCATGGCCTTCTTCCCCTTCGGCGGCTCGCGGGGCTCCTTCTACGGAGACCTCAAGGCCCAGGGCAAGGACGCCATCGACTTTTACACCGACCAGAGGGTGGTGATCTCAAAATGGTGACCCAGATCGACGTCAAATCCGCCTGGCAGGAGTTCATCATTCCCGCCGCGCCGCCGTACTACCAGGAGCCGTTGGTGCTGGTCGAGGGCAACGGCTCCCTCGTCAGCGACGCCGAAGGCCGGGAATACCTCGACTTTTTCTGCGGGATTCTGACCACCGGCGTCGGGCATTGCCATCCGGAGGTGGTCGAGCGCGTCCGCGATCAGGTGGGTCGCCTGGGCCACGTGTCGACGCTCTACCTCAACGAGCCGCAGGTGAACGCGGCGCGCCGGCTGGCGGGGATCGCGCCGGGGAGGCTGCAGAAGAGCTTCTTCACCAACAGCGGCACCGAGGCGGTCGAGACCGCGATCGCCCTGGCGCGGATGTATACCGGCCGCGACGAAATCATCTGTCTCCGCTACGGCTACTCCGGGCGCTCGGCGCTGGGCACGTCGCTCACGGCGATGAGCGCCTGGACGCCGCTCGGCGCGAGCGTGCCGTGGGTCAAGCATGCGCTCTCGCCCTATTGCTACCGCTGCGCCTACGGGCCGCCCCACGACCGCTGCGCCGAGCGCTATGCGGCGGACGTCGAGGAAGTGATCGCCACGATGACCAGCGGCAAGCCCGCGGCCTTCTTCGCCGAGACCATCCAGGGGGCGGGCGGCTACATCGTTCCGCCAGCGGGTTACTTCCAGCGCGTCGCGGAGTTGATCCGCAAGCGCGGCGGCCTCTTCATCGCCGATGAGGTCCAGGCCGGCTTCGGGCGCACCGGCGACAAGTGGTTCGGCATCGAGCACTGGGACGTCGAGCCCGACATCATGGTCATGGCCAAGACGGTGGCGAGCGGGTTCCCCAACAACGGTACCATCCACCTGACCCACCTGGG
>CAYNNS010000205.1:0-3017 GCA_964398345.1 uncultured Gemmatimonas sp.
GCTGCCCGCCGCCCGCAAAGCCGGCGATGCCCCGCTCGGGCAGCGGGGTGAGCCGCAGCAGCTCGGCGAGCTCCCTAACCCGCTCCGCCCGGCTCCCGGCTCCCGGCTCCCGAATCCCGTAGCCGATATTCTCTCCCACGCTCAGGTGGGGAAACAAGTGATACTGCTGGTACACGATGCCCACCTCCCGGCGCTCGGGCGGCGCGTCGCCGACCTCGCGGTGCTGCAGCACGATCCGCCCCCCGCTGAGCGGCGTGTGCCCCGCGATCGCTTCGAGCAGCGTGGTCTTCCCGGACCCGGTGGGCCCGATCACCAGCCCGTAGCCCCCCGTGGGGATCTCGAGCGAGATGTCCTCCAGCGCGAATGCGCCGACCCGGACGCCGACGCCCTGGAGCGAGATCACTTTCGCGCCGGCTCGGGGGCGAGCAGCTGCACGAGGAGGAACACCACCAGCGCGAGCAGCAGCAGGAGCACGGCCGCCGGAATGGCCGCGGGGAGCCCGAAGAGCGTGAAGCGATCGTAGATCAGCACGCTGGCGACCTTCGGGTTGTAGGTGAGGATCACGATTGCCCCGAACTCGCTCACGCTACGCGCCCAGCCGAGCACCGCGCCGGCTAACACGCCGCGCCCGGCGAGCGGCAGCGTCACCCGGCGGAACGCGGCCCAGCCGCTGTCCCCCAGCGTGCGCGCCACCCGTTCGAGCTTGGGATCGATGGCCCGGAACGCCTCCCGCGCCGCGCTCACCACCAGAGGCGCCGATACGAACAGCATGCCGGCGATGATGCCCGGGATGTGATTCACCACCTCCAGGCCGAGCCGCGCGAGCCCGCCGCCCAGGGCCGACTGCCGGCCGAAAAACAGCAACAGCGCGATCCCTGCCACCGGGTGCGGCACGACCACCGGCAGCTCGACGATGCCGGCGATGATGCGCCGGCCGGGAAAACGGCTCCGGGCGAGCAGGTAGGCGAGCGGAACGCCCAGCCCCAGGCCGAGCAGCGTGGCTGCCGTTGCGGTCAGAATGGTCAGCCAGATGGCCGCGCCGACTTCCCGGTCGGAGAGCGCCGCACCGAGGCTGGCCGGAGTGGCCTGCAGCAGCAGCCGCACCAGGGGGCCGGCCACGAACAGCACCAGCAGCGCCGCGAGGAGCCACAGGGCAACCGACCAGAGCGAGAAACGTGGCCGCATGGCAGACAAGTATATTCGCTGGCAAGTTCCCGGTTTCCCCGATCCCCCTGATTCCCTGATCCCCAATGAAAGTCTCCTTCCTCGGACTCGGCGCCATCGGTCGACCCATGGCGGTGCACCTCGCCAAACAGCACGCGCTGACCGTCTGGAATCGCACCACCGAACGAGCCCGGGCTTTCGCCGCGGAGCATCCCGCGCGGGTGGCGGGCACACCCCGCGACGCGGCCGCCGGCGCCGAGGTCGTGCTGACCTGTCTCCCGACCTCGCAGGATGTGGAGCGGCTGCTGGATGGTGAGACGGGGCTCGAGGCGGGGCTCGAGCGGGGGGCGCTCTTCATCGACTGCACCTCGGGCGACGCCGCGACGTCCCGCCGCATCGCGACGCGCCTCGCGGCGAAGCAGATCGCTTTCGTCGACGCCCCCGTGAGCGGCGGCACCAACGGCGCGGAGGCCGGCGTGCTCACGGTGATGGTGGGCGGTGAGCGCACCGGGTTCGAGCGCGCCCTGCCGATTCTCCAGGCGTTCGGCAAGCGGATCGTCCACCTGGGCCCGCTCGGCTCCGGCGATGCCATGAAGGCAGTCAACAACACCCTGCTCGGCGTGAACATTCTCGCCCTGGCCGAGGGCCTGACCGCGCTGGTCAAGGCCGGGGTGAATCCGCGGCTCGCCGTGGAAACCCTGAACGCTTCGAGCGGACGCTCCTTCGTGAGCGAAGGGTTGATCCCGGACCGGGTGCTGACCGGGGCGTGGCCCGTGACGTTCCGGCTCGCGCTCCTCGACAAGGACGTGGGGATCTGCGTGGGGCTGCTGCAGGAGCTCGGCTTGCCGGCGCCGCTGCTGCATCGCGCCGCCGAGCTGCTGCACGACGCCAGGACGGCCCTCGGCGAGCAGGCGGACTACCTGGCGCCCATCCGGCGCGAGGAAGAGCGCACCGGCGTCGAGATTCGCGGGTGACCGACTTGTCCGCCGGTCCGCCCGACCGCCTGCCCGCCCCACCAATCCTGATTCTCGTCGGTACCCAGGATCTCGTAAACGTTGCGAGCGCCGTTCGCCTCGCGAAGAATTTCGGCATCGAGCAGATGCGCCTGGTGCAGCCGGTGGTCTTCGATCCCTGGCGCATCGAAGGCATCGCGCACAACACCGCCGACTTCGTCTCACGGATCACCCTGCATCCCACGCTCGCGGACGCCACCCGGGATTGCGTGTACCTCGCGGCACTCACGGCCCGGGAGCGCACCGCCAAACGCAGCGTCCAGCGGCCCCGCGCCGCCGCTCTCACACTCGCCGAGCGGAGTATCGAGGGGCCGGTCGCCCTGGTTGCCGGCCGTGAGGACCGCGGGCTCACCAACGACGAACTGGATCTCTGTCAGCTCCTCGTCACCATCGAGACCACGCCCGAACATCGCTCGCTCAACCTGGCCCAGGCGGTCGGAATCCTCTGCTATGAGACCTGGCTGGCACGGCAGGCCAGGGAGCTTCCGTTGAAACCCCCGCGGCGCGAGGCGCAGCCGGCCCCCAGCGAACGGCTCGAGCTGATGTTCCGTGACTGGGAGCGCGCGCTGTGGGCTATCGAGTTCTTCAAGACCCGGCGGGCCGAAACGGTGATGCGGTCGCTGCGCGAGGCGTTGTTTCGCGCCGAGCTCGACTGGCGGGAGGCCTCCTTGCTGCGGGCCATGGCGCTGGAGACGGTGGGCTTCCTCGAGCGCGCCGGGACCCCCTTCGACCTGCCGGAGCACCTGCGGGATGTCGGCAGGGGCGGGCCCCAGCCCCTGGTCCCCTGCTCCCCTACCCCCCGGCCCCTTCGCCACAATTTTTCCCTCCTCTGGCGTTCTC
>CAYNNS010000205.1:3027-6233 GCA_964398345.1 uncultured Gemmatimonas sp.
CCCCTAGTCCAAGTATTTTCGCTGCTCCGGCGTTCAACTTTCGCGAACGGATTGGTTGATGCGGAAGCTCGTAGCCGTGGGGGTGATCACAACCTTGGTTGCTCTCGCGGCGATTCGCCCGCTCCTCCAGCGCGGCAATGCGCAGCAGCGACCGGCTTCCCCCGCGCTCCCCGATTCCGTGATCGCCAACCGCCTCAGCGCCGCCGATTCCGGCTCGCTCAAGGGTCCGCGCCAGCCGATCTTCTTCCGGCACGACATCCACGCCGGGCAGCTCAAAATCCAGTGTCAGTACTGCCATTACACCGTGGGCGTGTCCAGTGAGCCAGGCATTCCCTCGTTGCAGACTTGCATGGGCTGCCACCTGATCGTTAGCGGGAGCGACAGTGGCGGCAAGGCGGAAGTCAGCAAACTCCGGCAGTTCTGGCGCGACAGCGCCAACTCGCAGGCACCACACCTCGAGTGGACCCGAATTCATGCGCTCGCGCGGCACGTGCACTTCCCGCACATGCGCCACATCAAGGCCATGGGACCCAACGCGTGCCAGACGTGCCATGGTGACGTCGCCCGCATGCCGCAGGTCTACAAGGTGAACAACGTGAACAACATGGGGTTCTGCGTCAGCTGCCACCTGGCCCGAGGGGTCAATCGTGACTGTACGGCCTGTCACTACTGACGCTCAGGGAATCAGCGAATCCGCTGATTCGCTGACCCGTCGCCGTTTCCTCAAGGTCCTGGGCGTTACCACCGCCGGCACCGCTGCGCTCTCCGGCTGCGATCCGCGCGGCGTCGAGAAACTGGTTCCCTACCTGGTACAGAGTGAAGATCAGGTCCCCGGCATTCCCACCTGGTATGCCAGCACCTGTACCGAGTGTGCCACGGGCTGCGGGCTCCACGTCAAGACGCGCGAGGCCCGGGCGATCAAGCTGGAGGGGAATCCCGCGCATCCGGTCAACGCCGGTACGCTCTGCCAGCGCGGTCAAGCCGGGCTGCAGGGTCTCTACAATCCGGGCCGGATTCGCGGGCCGCAGCTTCGCAAGAGCGGCGCCTTCCAGTCGATGCTGTGGGATGAGGTGATCACGCTTCTCGCTCAGCGGTTCGGGGCGGCGCGGGGCAAGGTGGCGGTCATTTCCGGAGGTGGACCCGGCAGCTTCGACGATCTGCTCGCCGAGTGGACCCGCGCCTTCGGCGGGCGTCTGATCCACTACCAGCCGTTCGATCGTGCCGCGGAGCGAGCCGCCAACCAGCGCGTCTTCGGGATCGACGATCTCCCGCTCTACGATTTCGCCAAGGCGCGTTACATCGTGTCGTTCGGAGCGGATTTCCTGGAGACCTGGGGTCCCGTTATCGAGCAGCAGCGCGGCTTCGCCCAGGCCCACGGCTTCGACGGCAAGAGCATGGCCCGGCACGTGTACGCCGGCCCGCGGATGAACCTGACCGGCATGAACGCCGACGAATGGCTGCCGATCGCGCCGGGCTCCGAGGCCAGTCTCGCGCTCGGCATGGCGAATGTGATTCTGAGCGAGCGCACCTCGGCACCCCAGGATGCCAACGCGGTCGCGGGATCGCTCCGCTCCTACACTCCCGACAAGGTTGCCCACGAGACCGGGCTCACGCCCGACGCCATCCGCAAGCTGTCCCGCGAATTTGCCTCGGCGGAGCCCAGCCTCGCGGTGGCGGGCGGCGTCGGCGCCCAGCACCGCGGGGCGATCGACGTCTGCGCCGCGGTCGCGCTGCTCAACTACGTCGCGGGCAATTTCGGCCAGACCGTACGGTTCGGCGCTGGACTTCCCAAGCCCGACAGCCATGCCGCGATGGAGCAGCTCATCGCCGCGATGAACAGCGGACAGGTCACCGCGGTCCTGGTCCACGAGGCGAATCCGCTCTACGCGCTTCCCAAGAGCGTGAGGTTCGCGGAGGCGTTCGCCAAGGTGCCCTTCAAGGTGAGCACCGCGCTCTTCCTCGACGAGACCGCGGCCGCCTGCGACATGCTGGTGCCCGGGCATCATGCGCTGGAGCGCTGGGACGACCTGCGGCCGCGCGCTGGAGTCATCGGCCTGATGCAGCCGGTCATGACCCCGGTCTTCAACACCCTGCCGACCGGCGACGTGCTGCTCCGGGCCGCCCAGAAACTCCCGGATCTCAAGCCGCAGTTCCCGGCGCCGAGCTTCGAGGTGCACCTCAAGCAGAGGTGGGCCGAGCTGGCGCGCAGCCACGGCGCCTCCGATGCCGACCAGTTCTGGCGCGACGCGCTGCAGCACGGCGGTCTCTTCAACGAACCGCAGTCCGCCGGTCCGCCGGTCCGGCTGTCAGCGACTTTACCCTCTGTCCCTCCTACCCTCTCACCCACTTTCGAGGGCGACGGCGACTACACGCTGCTCCCGGTGCCCTCCAGCATGTACTTCGACGGCCGCGGGGCCAATCGCCCCTGGCTGCTGGAGAACCCCGACCCCGTCACCCGGATCACCTGGGGATCGTGGATCGAGCTCCATCCCGAAACGGCCCGCCACCTCGACGTGCGCGAGGGCGAGATCGTGCGGGTTACTTCTCCCCACGGCTCCCTCGAGCTCCCCGCCTATCTCTATCCCGGCGTCCGGCCCGATGTCGTCGCGATCCCGCTCGGACTGGGCCACACCGAGTTCGGCGAATACGCCAAGGGCCTCGGCGTCAATCCGCTCGACCTGCTGGGCGCCGCCGCCCCGGGCGGCTTCCTCCCCTACGTCGCTACCAAAGTGCGGATCGCCACGACCCTCGAATATCACAAGCTCGCCAAGACCGAGGGCAATCCCCGCGAGCTGGGCCGCCACATTACCGAGGCGATGCCGCTCGCCCATGCCCAGAAGGGCTACACGGTCGAGGAGTCGCTCAAGCAGCTCGGCGCGGCGGAAGCCGGCGAGAACACCCAGCTCGAGGTCGGCGCCATCGCCGGGTTCCGGGCCTCGCAGCTCGAAAAGCAGAAGCTCGGCGCCTACGCCCAGGAGCATCCCCGCTGGGGCATGGTCATCGACCTGGCGAAGTGCACCGGATGCTCGGCCTGCGTCACCGCGTGTTATTCCGAAAACAATATCCCCTGGGTCGGCGCCGAGAACGTCACCCGCGGCCGCGAGCTCAGCTGGATGCGCATCGAGCGCTACTTCGAGGGCGGCACCGAGCCGGGTGAAGCCTTCGCGGCGCGGGTCATCCCCATGCTCTGCCAGCACTGCGAGAAC
>CAYNNS010000206.1:0-5698 GCA_964398345.1 uncultured Gemmatimonas sp.
GACAAAGGACGACTGGCGGCCCCTGGTGGACGCAGCGCCCCGCAATGGCGTCCGGGTGCTGATGGATGCGGTGATCAATCACACCGGCCCGGAGACGGCGCTCGATCCGCGCTGGCCCGACGACTGGGTGCGGCGCGGACCCAACTGCATCTACCGGAGCTACGTCACCACGGTGAGCTGCAACCTGGTGGCGACGCTGCCCGACCTCCTCACCGAGCGCGACGCCCCGGTCGAGCTGCCCCCTGACCTCGTGGCAAAGTGGCGCAGCGAGGGGCGGCTGGACCGCGAGCGCGCCAGCCTCGACAGCTTCTTCGTGCGGACCGGCTACCCCCGCGCGCCGCGCTACTATGTGATCAAGTGGCTCACCGACTGGGTGCGCGAGTTCGGGATCGACGGCTATCGGGTCGACACCGCCAAGCACTTCGAGGAGACGGTGAGCACCGAGCTCAAGCGCGAGGCCCAGCGCGCCTACGCGGCGTGGCGGCAGACCCACCCGCTCAAGGCGCTGGGCAACCTGCCGTTCTACATGGTGGGAGAGGTGTACGGCTTTGGCGTGGGACCGACGCGCGAATACAGCTTCGGCGACAGGAGCGTCGACTTCTTTGCCCATGGCTACGACGCGCTGATCAACTTTGGCTTCAAGGCTGAGGCCAAGGGTTCGCTCGACAGCGTGTTCAGCAGGTACTCGGCGGCGCTCCACGGCGGCGCCCTCCAGGGCGTGGCGATCCTGAACTACCTGAGCTCGCACGACGACGGGCAGCCCTACGACCTCGAGCGCACGGATCCCCTTGGCGCGGCCAACCGGTTGCTGCTCGCGCCGGGCGGAGCCCAGATCTATTACGGCGACGAGCTGGCCCGGCCACTACAGGTTGCGGGAACCCGCGGCGACGCCAACCTCCGCTCCTTTATGAACTGGGGGGACCTCGCGCGGGGCGGCAGGACCGCGGATATCCTGGAGCATTGGCGGAAGCTGGCCCGGTTCCGCCACGCCCACCCCGCGGTGGGAGCCGGCGTGCACCACACGCTGCAATCGTCGCCCTTTGTGTTCAGCCGCATGCTCCCCGGCGATCGGGTCGTCATCGCGCTGAACGAGCCCCCGGGCGCGAAGACGATTCCGGTGCTCGGCGCCTTCGCGGACGGCAGTGTGCTGCGGGATGCCTATTCCGGAACGAGCGTGACGGTACGCCACGCGACGGTGGTGCTCGCCACCCCGTTCAGCGTCGTGCTGCTCGCCGAGCCGAGGCGGTAGCAGTCCATGCCATTCGAGCTGGAAGCGGCGATACGGTTGCTGGCGCGGACGCCCGGGGCGCTCCACGAGCTGCTCTCCGGACTCCCCGATGGCTGGGTCCGCGCCACCGAAGGCCCCGACACCTTCAGCGCGTTCGACAACATCGGCCACTTGATCGACGGGGAGGAAACCGACTGGATTCCGCGGGCGCGCATCATGCTCGCCGGTGGAGCACGGCCCCGCTTCGAGCCGTACGATCGTTTCCGGCATTACGCACGGAACGTGGGCCGTACGCTGGAGTCATTGCTCGACGAATTCGCGCTGCTGCGCGCCGCCAACCTCGCTCAGCTCCGCTCCTGGGGCCTGACCGCGGCGCAGCTCGAGCTCCCCGGCGAGCACCCGGCGCTGGGGCGGGTCACCCTGCGCCAGCTGCTCGCGGCGTGGGTCGCGCACGATCTGGGACACGTGGCACAGGTTTCCCGTGTGCTGGCCAAGCAGTACGTCGCCGAGGTGGGGCCCTGGGTTCCCTTCCTGCCGGTGCTCACCGATCACCCGGTGCCACGCTCGTAGCTAGAAGCTCATATCCAGTCCGAGGGTCCAGACCAGGCTCGCCTGCAGCCCGCCGCGGCGCAGCGGCACCAGCACATTGCTCACCAGCAGCGGCCCGCCGGGCGTGCGGAACTTGAAGCCGAGCGACCCGCCCACGCGGTGGTCCCGCATCTCCGGGATGTTGGTGGGCTCCACGCTCCGCGCGAAGGGGTAGAGGTAGTACACGGTACCCGGAAGCTGCAGGCCGCTCCGGCCGAGCTCCCATTCCGAGAGCACGTCGGCCGCGAGCGTGGCCCAGGGCGCGAGCGGCTGATCGAAGCCCGCGGTGACGAGCACGGCGTCGTTCATGCCCGGGCCGGCGCGGTAGAGATAACCCGCGTTCAGGTGCGGCGAGAAGTCGCCGTAGCGGCCCGAGGCGATCGCCAGGACGCGGAATGCGACGTGGCCCGCTCCGGTCAGCTGCTCCGCCGACCCGGTCGGCAGCCGCGCGTCCGCCAGGAACGACACGCCGAACCGCTCGGCGCGCCGCAGGCTCGCCTTGACCCGGAGCGCCACATCCCCGAAGCCGGTGTGCGATCCGAAGGTGGCCGCGCTCGCCGTGAGCCCGGGATTTTCCGGGGTCCCGGTGAAGAAGTGCACCGCCGTCGGCCCGCCGAAGGGATAGATCTGCGCGTCGCTGCGCCCCTGGATCGAGGTGTGGACCAGCGGCACCGCGACGCTCACGTCGACGTGGTCGCCGAGCCCGTAGGTGGCAAACAGCGTCGAGACCAGCAGGTTCACGTTGAGCTGGAGCCGGACCTGGAGGATGTCGTTCTCCTTTTCCGGATCGCCCAGCCCCGGGCGCCCCACACCCGGCACGTCTTCGTGGGTGAAATTGAGGATCAGCTTGTCCAGCGGCATCCCCCGGAGCGAGTTGAATCCGACGCCGGTGAGCGTCGCGCCCAGCACGAAGCGGCCTTTGCCGATGGTCTGGGCCCGTTCCCCGAACACCGGCCCGAAGGACGCGGAAGTCTTGACCGGCAGTCCGCCGACGAACTTGAAGGTCTGGCCGCTCCCCGACGCGGAGAGCGGCAGGTTGGCGGCGTTGACGCCGATCGCGTCGGTGAGAAACCCGATGATCGTGGCGTTGCCCGCGGCGACGTCGGGGAGGAAGTGGTCGCCATGGCCGTTGGCGGCGCTCACGGAGCCGTCGAGGCAGAGCGGCTTGCCGCAGTTGCCGAAGCTGAAGAGCTGTTTGATCAGGTCACGGAGCGGAGGCTGCTGCTGCGCCGCGACGGGGCCGGCGAGCAGGCTGAGTAAGAGTACGGTTCTTGTTTGCCGTCCGGTCATCGACCCTCCTGGCTGAGTCTCCTAACAGTGATCCACAGATGACACGGATGGAACCGCAGATTCGCTCCGGCCCACGAACCTTTTGTATTGAAGCGAACGAGCGCCGAAGTTGAGGAGTAGTCCCCGTTGGAGCCGTGATGCTGACAGATAGTGAATGACTTGACCTTCCTCACGCGCAGTGATCCGCTCCAGAGCCTTCGGTTCCACGATGACAGAGTCGAAACAGAGAAAGTCCACACGGTAGCGAACTTCAAGTTTCACACCTCCGTAGAATACCGGCAGGTCAACCTCGCGGCTGAAGGGGAGTCGCCTGGCGCTGAATTCGACCTCCAGCGCTGCCTGATAGACAGGTTCGAGGAACCCCTTTCCGAGCACACTGTGGACCTTCACTGCGGCCCCAATAATCCCGAAGGTTTCAGGGTCACTGATTTCCGCGCCGGAGACGGACCGAATCGGCTGTTGCATCCCTATAATCTGTGGATTGCAGTTCCGACCAGGGAAGCCGAATAGCGCACTGGGCAGCCAAAGGCCCGCTCAGTTGACCAGCCCCACCAGCCGCCACCCGGTGCCCCGGCGCCCAAACCGAACGCGCAGGCTAACCCGCTGTTGCGAAGTGCCCTCCCGACTGCGCACGCTGGTGCTGCCCTCGACCCGCGCCGTCGCGGTGTCGCGGTTCACCACGATGTCGCTCACGCTCCAGACCGGGTGCATCGTGCCCCCCGCCTTCCAGAACGCCTCCAGCCCCTGGCGCTGGTCCGCCGGCATGTCGGGATAGAGCCGGCGCGCCTGGGCCAGGTCGCCGGCTTCCAGCGCCCGGGCGTAGCCCTGGATCGTCGCGCTCACTTGCACCTTCGGGTCGACCGGCGCCGGCGGCAGCGTCGCCGCGCTCGAGGAAGCGACCTCGCGGGAAGCGGGCGGGATCGTGACCGGCGGCGGGGCCGGGGCCGGCAGCTGCGACACGGGCGGCGGCGGCGTTGGTGCCGGGGCCGCCGCGGCGACTTCGGGCTTCGGTTCCGGGGACCTGCCCGGCACCGAGGTCCCCTTCGGCGGAGCCGCGTGACCGCCAGTGGGAGTGGGAGTGGGTGTGGGTGTGGGTGTGGGTGCAGGCGCGGCTGTCGGTGGAACCGCTGCCGGAGAACCCCCTTCCGGCGCCGGTCCCGGCACTCCCGGCCTGGACCGCAACAGGACCGCCACCCCGATACCCAGCACCACGACCGCGGCCGCCGCGAGGGCGACGCCGTAGCGTCGCGACGGGCGGGTTCCCGGCAGGGCGGGCGTCACCTGACTGCGGGTCAGGGGGATCGGACTCCGCGGCGTCTGCACCTGCGACACGATCTTGTGCGTCACACCGCTGCGCGCCAGCAGAATGAGCTGGCTCCGCGTGGGATCGTCGTGGGCGAGGGGGCGCGCCCCCAGTCCGACCACGGCGTCCTCCATGCTCGCCCAGCGGGCCGCGGGATCCTTCTCCAGCATCCGCATGACCGCGGCCGCGAGCGCCGCCGGGCAATCGGGGCGCTCCTCGGTCAGCGACGGGACCGCGCCATGACAATGGCCATACATCAGCGCCATGGTCGGGCCCGTAAAAGGCGGGCGCCCAGCCAGCATCTCATACGCGACGACGCCGAGGGAGTACTGATCGGAGCGTCCGTCGAGCGGCGCGCTGCTGCACTGCTCGGGGCTCATGTACGTGGGCGTCCCTACCGCGGTCCCGGTCTGTGTCAGCCCCTCGGATTCCGCCACCTTGGCGATCCCGAAGTCGGTGACGACCGCCCAGCCTTCTTCGTCGATCAGGATGTTGCTCGGCTTGATGTCGCGGTGCACCACGCCGTGGCGGTGGGCATAGCCGAACGCTCCGCCCACCTGGGCCAGGATCGCTTCCACCATCGGAATCGGCAGCTTGCCGAGCTCCCGCATGATGGAATCGAGCGGCGTACCCTCGATCAGTTTCATCACGAAGAAGAGCAGCTCGCCCGCTTCGCGCACCGCGTAGACCGGAATGATGTTGGGGTGGGAGAGGTTGGCGGCGGTGCGGGCTTCGCGCTTGAAGCGTTCCACCATCCCGGCCCCGAGCGTGAGCGCCGGCGCCATCACCTTGATCGCCACTCTGCGGTCGAGCGCGAGCTCGTGGGCGAGGTAGACCGTGGCCATTCCGCCGCGGCCCAGCTCACCCAGGATGTCGTACTCGCCAAGGGTGACCGATCGCAGCCGCTCGAGCAGCGGATCGCTTGCCGGGGTGACCTCGACGGGGCCGGACGGGGGGCGGTCCATCACCCCAACACTACCACCCTAACCCTTGAAATTCCAGACGCTTAGACCGCTTTACCCCGGTTGCTTCCGCTCGCGCTGCCCACCTATATTTGGGCGTCCCGGGACCCCTTCCCGGCACGCCTCACCTGCGCCCGCCTGAGCACATGACCGCTCCCAATTCGCGCGAACGCATTCTGCCCCGCCCCATCGAAGAGGAGATGAAGCAGTCCTTCATCAACTACTCGATGAGTGTGATCGTTTCGCGTCCGCTGCCCGACCTGCCCGGCGGACCGAAACCCGTGCCACGTCCCCTTCCCCTCCCCGAGCACGACGCGCGCCGTCTCC
>CAYNNS010000206.1:5708-6229 GCA_964398345.1 uncultured Gemmatimonas sp.
AAGGACGGAATAATGAAGGTCTTCGCCTCACCCTTGGCACTTAAAAGTAAAGGAAAATGGATCAATTCGCCAAAGAGACTTTGCCAATCTCCCTAGAGGAGGAAATGCGCCGTTCGTATCTCGATTACGCGATGAGCGTGATCGTGGGGCGTGCGCTTCCCGACGTTCGCGATGGCCTGAAGCCGGTTCACCGGCGCGTGCTGTACGCGATGCACGAACTGAACAACGACTGGAACCGGGCTTACAAGAAGTCGGCGCGTATTGTCGGCGACGTCATCGGTAAATATCACCCGCACGGCGACACGGCTGTCTACGACACCATCGTCCGGATGGCGCAGGACTTCTCGCTGCGCTACCCGCTGGTGGACGGCCAGGGCAACTTCGGCTCGGTGGACGGCGACCCCGCCGCGGCCTACCGCTACACCGAGGCGCGCCTAACCCGCATCGCCGTCACCATGCTGGAGGACATCGACAAGGACACCGTCGACCTCCAGAAGAACTTCGATGACCGGCTCGACGAG
>CAYNNS010000207.1:0-6209 GCA_964398345.1 uncultured Gemmatimonas sp.
CAGCTCCACGATGCGGCCGAAATACATCACGCCGACGCGATGCGCGAGCTGCCGCACGACGGCAAGGTCGTGCGCGATGAACAGGAAGCTCAGCCGGCGATTCTGCTGCAGGCGCTTGAGCAGGTTGAGCACCTGGGCCTGCACCGACACGTCGAGCGCCGACACCGGTTCGTCGCAGACGAGGAACGAGGGATCCACCGCGAGCGCCCGGGCGATCCCGACCCGCTGGCGCTGACCTCCCGAGAGCTCGTGCGGATAGCGGGTCAGGTAGCTCGGGTCGAGGCCGACTTCCTCGAACAATTGCACCACGCGCCCCGGAACGTCCTTGCGGGGCAGCAGGCGATGCACCTCGAGGCCTTCCGCCACCGCGGTCCCGACCCGCATCCGGGGGTTGAGCGAGCTGTAGGGGTCCTGGAAGATCATCTGCATGTGGCGCCGGAGCGAGCGC
The DNA here is from genome assembly GCA_964398345.1 of uncultured Gemmatimonas sp. Taxonomy (GTDB): domain Bacteria; phylum Gemmatimonadota; class Gemmatimonadetes; order Gemmatimonadales; family GWC2-71-9; genus JABFSM01. The sequence goes on from CAYNNS010000207.1 coordinate 449, forward strand.
AGCGCTTTGGCGCCCAGTGCGAGCACGTCCTGGCCCTCGAAGCGCACGCTTCCCCCGCTCGCGGGGGCGAGCCGGAGCACGACGCGCCCCAGCGTTGACTTGCCCGAGCCCGACTCGCCGACGAGACCCAGCGTCTCGCCGCGGGTGAGCGCAAAGCTCACCCCGTTGAGTGCGTGCACCGCCTGACGCCGGCGGAGCGGCCCGCCGGCCTCGTAGCGCTTGCTGAGATCGGTGACCTCGAGCAGTGGCGTGGTCACGAGGCATCCTTGGCCGGCAGCCAGCAGCGGCTGGTCTCTCCCGGCGCAAGCGGGACCACCGGCGGCTCGAGGGTCGCGCATTTGCTCAGCGCCTCGGCGCAGCGGGGCTGGAAACGGCAGCCCGCGGTCCACTCGTCGGGCAGCGGCACGCCACCGGGAATCGGTGTGAGCGCGTCGGCCGCGCTCTCCAGCCGCGGGATCGCCCGGAACAGCGCGCGAGTGTACGGGTGCGCCGGAGCGCTGAAGAGCCTGGCGGTCGCTGCCTCCTCGACGATCTGACCGGCGTACATCACCGCGACGCGATCGGCCCGGCCGGCGACGATGCCGAGGTCGTGGGTAATGAGGAGGACGGCCATGCCGCGACTGGCGCGCAAGCGGTCGAGCGTCTCGAGGACCTGCGCCTGGATCGTGACGTCGAGAGCCGTCGTTGCCTCGTCCGCGATCAGCAGATCCGGCTCCCCGGCGAGGGCGATGGCAATGAGCGCCCGTTGCCGCTGGCCGCCGGACAGCTCGTGCGGGTAGGCCGCGGCGGTCGCCACGGGATCGGGCAGCCCGACTTCGCGGAGCAGGGCGAGGGCGGCGTCGCGCGCGGCGGCCGAGCCGAGCTTGCGATGGGCGGTGATGGCCTCGCGGAGCTGACTCCCGATGGTGAGCACCGGCGTGAGACTGGTGAGCGCATCCTGAAACACGATGCCGATGCGGCGGCCGCGGATTGCGCGCAAGGCTTCGCCGCGGAGTCGCGTGATATCCTGGCCGTCGAGCCGGATGCTGGAGGCGGGGTCGACGCGTCCCGGTGCCGGCACCAGGCCGAGCAGCGCGAGTCCCGTGAGGCTCTTGCCGCTGCCCGACTCACCCACGAGGGCCAGCGTCTCCCCGCGATGGATCTGCAGGTTCACGTGGGACACCGGGATCGAGGTTCCGCCGCCGGAGGCGGGGAAGGTGATGGTGAGATCGCCGATCTCGAGCAGCGGGTTCATGCGCTCCGGGGATCGAGAGCCGCCTGCAGCGCGTCTCCGATGAGATTGACCGAGAGTACCGTCACCACGATCGCGGCGCCCGGAAAGAGTGCGGTCCAGGGGGCGCTCACGATGAGGGGTCGCGCGTCGAGCACCATGCCGCCCCACGACGGCGTCGGAGGCTGGATGCCCAGGCCCAGAAAAGATAGCCCGGCTTCGAGCAGGATGACGTCGCCCACGCCCAGCGTCGCCGCCACGAGCAGCGGGCCCGCGGCATTGGGCAACAGGTGGCGCAGGATGGTCCGCCGCGCCGGCGCGCCGAGTCCTTCGGCCGCGAGCACGAAGGCTTCGTGGCGCAGCCGGAGCACCTCGCCGCGGACCAGGCGGCTGGTGGCGAACCAGCCGGTGGTGCCGAGCACCAGAATCAGGGCGGCGAGGGGGATGCGCTCCCAGACCACCAGCAGCAGCAGGATGACGAAGAGGCGGGGGATCGCCAGCGCGGCGTCGACCGTCCGCATCAGCACGGCGTCGAGGCGGCCGCCGGCATAACCCGCGACCAGTCCCACCAGCGAGCCGAGCCCGAGAGACAACAGCACGGCGAGTCCCGCCACCGCGAGCGAAATCCGCCCGCCGTGCATGACCCGCGAGAGCAGATCGCGATTGAGCTGATCGGTGCCGAAGGGGTGCGCCAGCGTCGGCGGGGTCGCGCCGGCCACCACATCGGGCATGGCGGCCGGGTCCCGGAGCAGCAGCGGCGCGAGCAGCGCGGCCAGCGCCAGCACCAGCAGGGCCAGCATGCCGAAGCGGCCGGAGGGATTGCGCCAGGCGCGGCGCAGCAGCTCCCCGAACGAGCCGATCACGAGTGCCGCACCCGCGGATCGAGGATGGCGTAGCCGACGTCGGCGAGCAGCCCCGACAGCACCACCGCTCCCGAGACCAGCAGCGCGGTGCCCAGTAACACGGGGTAGTCGCGCGCGGCGATGGCTTCGGCCGCGAGCGAGCCCAGCCCGGGCCAGTTGAAGACCGATTCGACGAAGACGGAGCCCGACACCAGGATCGGGAGCCAGAGGCCAAGCAGCGTCAGCATGGGGACGATGGTGGTGCGCCAGGCGTGCCGCCACCGGACCTTGCGCTCCGTTAACCCGCGTGCGCGGGCCGCGGTCACGAAGTCGAGCCGGAAGCTCGCGAGCATCGCGGCGCGCTGGTGCCGCATCGGCAGGGCGATGCTGGTCACCGAGAGCGTCAGCACCGGAAGTATGAGATGGCGCAGCACGTCGATCGCCCGGGTCAAGAAGCCTGCGTCGGCGGGGAGCAGCGGATCGCTCAGCTGCGCCGCCGGCAACAGGTGCCAGCGAATGCTCACGAACGCCACCAGCACCAGCCCGAGCCAGAAGCTCGGCGTCGCGTACGCGGCGAGGGCGAGTCGCGTGAGCCAGCGGTCCCGTCGCGTGCCGCGGTGGACGGCCTGGGTGACGCCGAGCCAGGTACCGAGGCTGAAGTTGAGCAGCAGCACGGCGCCGCCCAGCAGGAGGGTCGGCGGCAGCCGGGCCGCGAGCAGCCGGGTGACCGGCTCGGGGTAGTGCTCGATCGAGACGCCCAGATCCCCACGGCCCACGCCGGACAGAAACGCGGCGAGCTGCCGCCCGACCGGCTGGTCGAGGCCGAAGCGCCGCTTGAGGACCGCCAGCTCCTGCTCGGACACGGCGCGGTCGCCGGTGAGCCGGGAGAGCGGGTCTCCGGGAGTAACCCGCAGCAGCACGAAGAACAGCAGCACGGCGATCGTGAAGGTCACGATCGCCTGCAGGGTACGCCGCAGGAGCCAGCGGCTCACTTGTCGCGCGCGATTCGCTGGGCCGGATTCACCGACCAGCGCCAGAGGTCGCTGTAGAGCGATTCCGGGCGCAGGAAGACGTCGCGATAGCGGCGCTGCAGCGCAAAAAGCACCGGCGGCGAGGCGAGGAAGATCGCCGGGGCATCGTTCTGCAGCGTGATGTAGGCGGTGCGCCAGTCGCGCTCGCCACCCTTCGAGGAGAAGGCACGGTCGAGCTGCGCATCCATCGCGCTGTCGCAGTACTGCGCGTAGTTCGACCCGCCGCGACCGGCGCAAGTCCAGCTCTGCACGATGCCGGTCGGCGAAGGATCCATGACCGCCGCGGAGAAATCGAGGTCGAACTCCCCCTTCGCACGGCGCTGGGCCCAGACCGGGCCATCGAGGCGCGCCAGCTCGAGCAGCACACCCGCTTTGCGAAACTGTTCCTGGAGCTGCGTCGCCATCGCCACGCGCGGTGCGCTGGTCCCGGGGAAGTTGAGCCGCAGGGTCAGAGGCTTCCCCATCTTGTCGACGATGCCATCCCCGTCGTGGTCGCTCCAGCCGAGCTTCTCGAGCTGGGCGCGGGCGGCGGCAAGGTCATAGCCGGTCCCCTTGGGCACCAGCCGCTGGGTCCAGTGGGCCGCCGCTACCGGGGCGTTGGTCGCGACGCTGTACCCGCCATAGACGCTCCGGATCAGCGTCGCGCGATCGACCGCCATGCTGAGCGCGCGGCGCATCGCCGCATCGGCGAGCAGGGGATGGGGCTGGCTGCGGTCGCCGTTCGCGCGTTCGTTGAAGAGCAGATACACCACACTGAACGAGGGCGCGGTCAGCAACCTGAGAGCCGGATTGGCGGCGAGCCGCTGCGGCCCGGTCGCCAGTGGCACCGCTTCATAGGCATCGGCGGTGCCGTCGAGCAGGAGGTTGAGCGCGGCCTCGGGGTCTCGCACCAGCAGGAAGATCACCCGGTCCACTTTCGGAGCCCCGAGGAAGAACGCCGGATTGCCGGCGAGCTCGAGCTGACGGCCCGGCTCCCGGCGGACAAAGCGATAGGGCCCCGATCCCACCGGCTCCCGCACGAAGCCCGAGCTCGCGAAGCGCTCCTTCGGAATCGTGTCGACCAGATGCGCCGGCAAGAGCTGGACGTGGAAGGTGGCGTCGTAGAACTGCTCCGCGTAGGCGCGGCGGAAATGGAACACGACTCTGTGATCGCCCTCGGCCGTGACGGTGGCGAGGTGACGCAACAGCAGCGCGCGCTGCGGGTCGACCGTGGAATCGCGCATCCGGGCAAAACTGAAAAGCACATCGCGCGAGGTGACCGGAACGCCGTCGTGCCATTTCGCTCTGGAATCGAGCTCGAAGACGAGGGTGAGCGAATCACGCCGCGACCAGCTTCGCGCGAGCTCCGGCTCGAAGGATTTCTCGTCGGCGGTATTGAGCGTCCGGCCCGGCCGGGCTAGGCGCAGGAACAGCAAATCCGACACGTCGTTGTCGGCCTTGGCGCCGAGCAGCGTCGGAACGGGAGTCGCGGGCTCCTGGCCCACGATGATGACGATGGATCCGTGATCCGCCGGACGCTGCCGTGCGGGCAAGGCGGCCGGCACCAGCAGCAGACCGGTGGCGACAAGGCGAGGGGCTGTCAGCGGCACCTCCCAGGCACGAGTTGTCGGCGGGGACTACTGAAAGGTAACCGGGGCCTAGCGCTCCCAGGTCCAGGCGGGGTCCTTGAACCGCTCCGCGTGGCACTCCGACCGCTCCAGGACGCCCGAGGGCAGCTCCGCTTTGCGTCTCACCTCGCCCAGAAACTCCGGCGCGGTCGCGGCGATCGCGTTGGCCGCTTCTTCGAACTCGACCGAGCGGGCCAGCTCCAGCAACACGGAGCCATGCTGCAGGAACGCGTCTCCCTGACGCAGCTGGGCGCTGCCAACCACCTTTTGCCCGTCGAGCAACACTTCGCCACCAACCGGTGCGCTGAAGCAGGGACCCGCGGTACCGGGTCCGATCGGCCGGGCCGCCACCGCCAGCGTGTACTCCCCCGCAGTGATGCTGCCGAGCGAAGCGGCGAGCAGGTCATGAATCCGGCGGTACGCCGCCTCAAGTCCTCCCAACCGCTCGAGCGGCGCCGCCACGGCGTAGGTCAGCTCGCGCGCGTGCCACACCGCGCGGCCACCGGTCGGACGCCGAACACAATCGACCCCGCGAGCCTCGAGGTCCGCGCGGTCATAGCGCCGGCTCGCCGCCTCGTGGCGGCCGAAGGAGAAGCAGTAGGGATCCCAGCGGTAGAGTCTGAGAAACGCGGCGCCCTCCCCGTCCGCGAGGTCGAGGAGGGCGGAATCGATCGCCATGTTCTGCCAACCGGGGCGCGCTTTGTCGGTGACCAGTGACCAGTGACCGGTCACCGGTAACCGTTCACCGGTCACCGGTTGTGTACTCCTCGATCGGCGGGCACACGCAGACGAGATTGCGGTCGCCGTAGGCCTGATCGATCCGGGTAACCGTGGGCCAGACCTTGAATTCCCGCGTGTGCTGCGAAGGGAAGCCCGCCCGCTCGCGCGGATAGGGCCGATCCCACTCGTCGGCGGTCACCTGCAGCAGCGTATGCGGCGCGAAATGGAGCAGGTTGGCGTCGCGAGCGGCCTGGCCGGTCTCGATTTCGCGGATTTCCTCCCGGATCGCGATCATCGCGTCACAGAAGCGGTCCAGCTCCTCCTTCGACTCGCTCTCCGTCGGCTCGACCA
>CAYNNS010000208.1:0-6205 GCA_964398345.1 uncultured Gemmatimonas sp.
GAGATCTCACGCATCGACTGATGCACCCGCATGTTCTTGAGCTGGGAGTAGATGATCAGTCCGAAGAGCAGACCGAGCGCGCAGACCACGAGACCGGACATGAGGAGGACCCGACCGGAGACCCCGAGGAACTTGGCCTGCGACAGGTCGGGGACCACCAGATTGGCTTCGCCGCCTTCGCCTCTCGGCGCCGCGGCCTGCACGAGCGTGAGGGCTTGGACCATCCAAGTCATGACAGGAGCTCTCCGGGTTTTCGTGAGATGAGCAAGCCAACAAAAATAAGGTCAGACGTGTTGCAGCAACAGCTCCAGCTTGTGGCGCAGCTCCCCGAGCTGCTTCGACTTGAAGGCGCTCTTGGTCTGCTCCAGAACCTCGATCGTCTCCCGCACCGCCTCGTGCAGCTGGCCTCCCCGGGGGCAGTTCATCAGCTGGCAGGGGTGTTCCTCGACGGAGCGCCCGGAGAGCGCCCGCCCCAGCTGATCGAGATCGGTGAGGGACCCCATCACGTTGCGCAAGGTGAGGGAGAGGAAGACGTCGATCGCCGGGGCGGGAACCGCACCACCACCCTTGACCTGGGCCAGCCCCTCGAACTCCCGGCCCCAGTCCTTGAGGCGCCGCTCGGCGCTCTCCAGCGCGCGGTAGGAACGGAAGCGCTGCACCGCGGTCTCCACCCGGGAGTGCAACTCGCTGAATACCACCGGCTTCACGAGATAGGCCGCGACCGGGAGCTCGACGCAGGCGATCGCCGAGCGCACCGAGGGGTAGCCGGTCAGGATGATCACCGGCAGGCCGCCGTTCGACTCGGCGATGCGGCGCACCAGAGTGAGGTCGGAATTGCCCGGCATTTCGAGATCGGTGATCAGCAGGTCGAATCCGCCCTGGCTCGCCTGCTCGAAGGCCTGGCTACCATCGGGCACCGTCACACACTCATAGCCCTCGCGTCGCAGCAGATCGGCGGTGGAGCTCAGGAAGGTGGCTTCATCATCTGCCAGCAGAATTCTTCCGCGCGTGCTCACGTCGCACCAACTCGAGAAAGGGGAGTGTGCAAAGGGAACCTGACCACGAACTCGGTACCACCTCCTGGGCGGTCCACCACCTCCACGTTGCCGCCAAGCGCCCGGACGGAACGGTCCACGAGGAACAAACCGATGCCGAGCGCGGGGTCCGCCTGCGCGGCATCGGGGTCTCCGCTGAAGAGCTTTGAGATCCTGTTGCGGTCTTCCAGCCGGACACCGGGCCCCTGGTCGGCTACGCGCAACACGAAGTTCGAGTCCTCCAAGGCCGCCTTGACGTTGACGGTGCTGCCCGGCGGCGACACCTCGACGGCGTTCTGCACCAGGTTATAGATCGACTGGCGCAGCACGGCCTCGGGAATGGCCACGTACGAGGGGACTCCCTCGAATTCCACCCGGACCCGCACCTGGCTCGACCGATTCACCTGCTCCAGAAACGCCGCGGCGTCGCCGATCACGGTGCGGACGCCGGTCTGGCCCGCGCCGTTGCTGTCGGGGCGGTAGGTCTCGTAGAGCTGGCGAGTCACCGCGGCGATCCGCCCGATCTCGCGTTCCAGGGCGCCCACGTAGGGGTAATAGGGATGCTCGGCGGGAATCGCATCGCGCAGCAGGAGAAACGAATTCTGGATGCCGGCCAGCGGGTTATTGATCTCGTGGGCAACGCGGGCGGCGAGGCGCCCCATGGAGCTCAGCGCCTGCACCTCGCGCACCTGGGCCTCGGCCCGGCGATCGGCGGTGATGTCACGCCCTTCGACCAGAAGCTGGGAGACCCTGCCGTCTCCATCCAGGATCGGCTTGAGCGAGAGCTGGAGAATATGGACGTCGCCGGGGACGCTCTCGACTTCGACCTCGTCGGTGATGGTCCGCCCCTCACGGGCCTGGTCGGCGGCCCAGCGAATGCGGTCCCGTACCTCTCGGGACCGCCACCAGGGGGCATCCCAGAGCCGGACGCCGCGCAGGTCGTCCATCGAGCGACCACCCGCCAGCAGGGCCCTCGCGGAGGGATTGGCCTCGAGTACGTGGCCCTCCAGATCGAGCACGCCCTGCAGGTGATAGGCGCTCTCGAAGATGGCGCGAAAGCGCCGCTCGGTTTTCTCGCGCTCTTCATCGACCCGGCGCCGCTCACTGATGTCGCCGCTCACGCCCAGCATTTCCACCGCCGTCCCGTCGGCGGCGCGTTCGGTGACGTGGCCGCGATCCACCCGCCAGCGCCAGCCCTGCGCTCCGTCGCGGAGGCGGTACTGCGCTTCGAAGGCCGGGGTCAGACCGTCGAGGTGCGCCTTGAGGACCGCCTCCACGCGCCCCCGATCGTCGGGATGGACCAGGGCGGTCCAGGTGCCCTGGCGCTGCTCTTGCCCCGACCCCGACGAGACCAGGGCGGGCGCCTGCTCCCTCGCCGTGAGTTCCCAGGACCAGGCCCGATCCATCGAGCGGCGGAGGGCAAGGCGCAGTCGCACCTGCTCCGCGGTGCGCGCGTTGGCCTTGAGAGTCCGTCCGAGCTGCAGCGTCACGGGAAGCAGGGCACTCACCAGCAGCCCAAAGGCAAGCACGAGATCGGGGAGCCCGCTCAGCATACGCCCCCGGAGCTCCTGGCTCGGCCACACGGTCAGCTCCCACTGCATGTCGTTGACCGGCAGGACCGACCGATAGATCCCGTCGCGCGGCTCCGCCGACGCTGACGGCGCACCGAAAAGCACCTGTCCCCTCCAGGTGACGAGGCGATGGTAGCCATCGGCGGAATCGCCGACCACGGCTCGCAGCATCTGGTCGGTCCGAACCAGACCGACCACGAAGCCGTCACAATGTTGGAGATCGCAGCGCGGGACTGCGATGGCGACGGAGGGGGAGCCGTCGGCGAGCGAGAAATGCCGAACCGAATCGAACGCCGCAGCGCCCGGAGCCAGCGCATGGCGGAGCTGCAGCTGCAGCTGGAGCCGGAGCAATGAGGAATCCGGCGCCACGGGAAGAACCACGGCCTGCTTCTCGCCGACCCAGGCAATCCGGATGAGGCCGGGAACGCTGCCGAGCGGTCCCCGCAATTCCGAGGTCCAGGCCGCTGAGCCAACCGGCTCCCGCGCCGTGAGCCAGGCCACGCGCCACAGAGAGAGATTGGTCCGCCCGATCGCTTCATCGATCCGATCCTCGGTGCCGCGGGCGACCGCTCCGAGTAGCGCGACGTAATCCTCACGCTGGCTCTGCACCAGGGCTCTCCAGAGGAACAGCACCGCGGCGAGACTCGCGATGCCGGCCGCCACGGGGATCCATGCCGGATAGCTCGCCGGCGTCCAGTCCCGCTGCCAGGCCCAGGAAGCGAGGCAGAGTCCGACGCCCAGCAGGCCCACGGCGACCTGGGGCGAGGAGCCGGTGAGCCGGCCGAACTGCACGGCCTGGGACAATCCGGCGACCTGGCCCAGCAGCAGCGCCGAGTTGAGAGTGACGAGAACACCCCCGGCGAGGCCCGCGACAAACGCTCCGGTGGTCGCTTCCCGAAAGCGCGCCGCGATGAGCGCCATCGCGCTGCCCCCGAGCAGGAACCCGACCGCCGACGCGAGCGGCAGGATCTCAGGGCTGGCGGGGGGTTGATAGAGGGCGAGGCCGGGTGCGAGCGAGAAAAAGTCGGTACCGAGATTCAGTCCGGTGACGAGCTGGAGCAGGGCGAGGTATCCAATCGCCATCGCCAGACAGGCACTCACAACCGCCGTCCAGCGGCGCTTTCGGTCGAGGGCGAGTGCGCTGATTCCGAGTACCAGGAGCCCGATGGACGCCAGCGGTCGGACCGGAGCGCGGGTGATGAAGGGCTGGACCAGCTCCCGTATCGCCAGAGCCCACCCGACGATACCAAACCCACCCATGATGACGAGGAGCCAGCCGGTGGGTAACCAGGGACCGCGCCAGCGGAACTGCCCGAGCCAGGTCCGGATTCGACGAGCTTCCATCCAGTCCTCGACCACCGAGAAGAACGAAAGGCACGAAGCCTTCCGCCTCCTAGCCGGGGGGATTGCTCCGTGCCTCCAACGGGCGGAATCGAGAGTCCGCTCGTCAAGGTGACCCCCGCGCGGGGTCTATGTGTAGGCTACACTGTCTGCGTCGTCATGTTAGTAACCCGATCCATGGCGCGCAAGCGACGACCGCTCCACGTGGGGATCGGGGCTTGCGGTGAGAAGCGGAAGACCGTACCATAGGATGTCGCACAAACGCAGACGTCTTCAAGACGTCAGCCTTGCCGGATGGAGTCGCGCTCCATCAGCCGAAGGCGCCAGCCCTGAATGAGGGGCGGCGCCTTTTTCATTTGTGGAGAACCGGATCATGTTGCTCGAGACGATGGAGGATCTACTCCTGGATCAGCTGCGGGACTTGTACAGCATCGAAACTCAGATCGAAGTCGCCCTGCCCATCATCGTCGAGCAATCCACGTCGACCGGCCTTCGGGAGGTGCTCACGGAGCACTTCGAAGAGACCGAGGGCCAGATCGTCCGGCTCCAGGAGATCTTCGGTGAGCTTGGAGTCAGCGCGCGCGGACCCCGCTGTCTTGGCATCGCCGCGCTGCTGCAGGAGGCCGGAGACACCATGCGGCGCGGGAGCCGGGGCTCGGTGCTCGACGCCGTGATCATTGCCTCCATGCAGCGCGTGCAGCACTACGAGATGGCGACGTACCGAGCAGCCGTGGCATACGCCAGTCAACTCGGAATGTGTCGCCTGGTCGAGCTGCTCACCGCCTCCCTCGACGAAGCCGTCGCCGCGGAGTCGGCGTTGGCGCAGGTGGCGGAGACGGAAGTGCTGGAGCAGGGTGCGCAGGCCGGAGTGCTGGCCGCGTAGTTGGAAGGGAAAGAAGGATAGGCCCGGACCACTCGTTTCCCACCTCTCCGAGGAATCCGACCTAACCGTCGCCCAGCTGGCCTCCCCGGCCCCTGGGCGGCGGGGCCTATTCTCTTGAGCTTGGGGTTACGGAGTGCCAGTCCCGATGGACTTCAGCATGCCACACGAAATCGGAGCACCCGTGGGACCGTGCACCTGCACCAGATAATCACCGGTGCCCGGCGCTGCGACGGCGAGCGTCGCGGCCGCTTCGGCCGTTCCGCCCGGCCCCACGTGCAGCTCCGGATAACCTGAGCCGACGGGGTTTCCCGGGTTGGCGCAGGTCCCCGAATGCATGTGCCACGCAAGCGAGGCATTGGGGGTTGCGTCGCGAATCGTGATCGTGAACCGGGTCGATTCGGTTCCCTTGGCCTCCACCGTGACCCCGCCCCTCACCTTGCTGCCGGCCAGAGGTTCGAGAATCGCGCGCCACCTGGCATCCGCGGCCGTGGCGTTCGGCCGACTCCCAATCACGGAGGTACCAGCCAGCAGGACTGCCAGCATCGTTTTGGCCATGAACGGAATCCTCAGCGGAGCCTTGCTCCGCGCAATTCGTACGGGTTCAGGCTACAGTAACATGACGTTTCCTGACCCTGGAATCGCACGTTGGGTTCAATACGCGCCACGCAACGGATGGGCCGGTTCTGCCAGGGTGTGCACCACCGAGAGAAACCGTTTTCCCAGCTTGTCCAGCTCGCTCTCACCGGGCTGGTTGGTTTCCACGGTCACCAGGGTGTAATGCCCTCCCTCGGCCTCCGCAGTCACGGCCAGCTGGCCGATCGCGCCGGCGAAGCGGCGACGCCGGGTTCCCTCCTCTACCGGGGCGAGTCGCCCTGAAAAGAACGCGGTGGCACGCTGCACCACGACATCGGGCGACACGGAAGTCCGGTGGAAGTATTTCATGGACGTCATTCCTTCCCGTACTCGTAGTATTCCACCCCCAAATGGGTGATCTGCTCCTCGCCCATGAGATAGCGCAGGGTGTTCTTCAGCTTGGTGTGCTGAATGAAGAGATCGTGCTCGGGATAGAGTCCGGGCGCCACCTGCGGGCTCTTGAAGTAGAACGACAGCCACTCCTGAACGCCCGAAAAGCCGGCACGCTGGGCGAGGTCGAAGAACAGGGCCAGATCGAGCACCAGGGGCGCGGCGTGGATGGAATCCCGGCAGAGGAAATCGACCTTGATCTGCATCGGGTAGCCGCACCGGCCGAAGATGTCGATGTTGTCCCAGCCCTCCTTGTTGTCGCCGCGCGGCGGGTAGTAGTTGATGCGCACCTTGTGGCACATCTTGCCGTAGAGCTGCGGATAAAGCTGAGGCTGGAGGATGTATTCCAGAAC
>CAYNNS010000209.1:0-6197 GCA_964398345.1 uncultured Gemmatimonas sp.
CCGATCAGCATGGTGACCGCCATCGTCTCGCCGAGCGCGCGGCCCAGCCCGAGGATCACCGCGCCGAGAATCCCGGAGCGCGCGTAGGGCACCACCGCGGTCCATGCCGCTTCCCAACGCGTTGCTCCCAGGGCCAGCGCCGCCTCGCGCTGGCTGCCCGGCACCGCGCTCAGCACCTCGCGCGTGACCGACATGATGTAGGGCAGCACCATGATCGCGAGGATGATTCCCGCGGCGAGAATCGACGGCCCCGGGATCGGGCCCTGGAACAGCGGGAGAAACCCCAGCGTGCTCTGGAGGAACGGGAACACCGAGTGCCGGAGCACGGGGATCAGCACGAAGATGCCCCAGAGCCCGTAGACCACGCTGGGGATCGCCGCGAGCAATTCGACGATGTAGCCGATCGGGCGACGTACGACCGGCGGCGCGAATTCCACCAGGAAGATCGCCACGCCCAGCGACAGCGGTACCGCAACGAGCAGGGCGATCAACGCGGTGAGGAAGGTGCCATAAAGCAACGGCAGCACCCCGAACTGCTGCGCCACCGGATCCCAGACCGAGCTGGTCAGCATACTGAAGCCGAAGCGGCCCGCGGCGAGCCTGGCTCCCGAGACCAGCTCCAGCGTCAGCGCCACCAGCAGCGTGGGGATTGCGAGCGCCGCGAGCGAAAGCAGCAGCCGGAACAGGCGGTCGCCGGCCGCGAAGCCGTAGAGGCGGGCCGCTGCGGAGCTGGGTGCGGGATTCAGGAGATCGGCTTCCCGCCGGCCGTCAGTCCACTGATTCGCTCGCGCACCAGCGCGACCACCGGTTTCGGCAGGGGAGCGTAGAGCAGCGTCGCGGCCATCTGCTGGGCCTCCTCGGTCAGCATCCATTCGAGGAAGCGCTTCAGCACCCGCGCTTTCGCGGTGTCCGCCATGTCGGGCGCGACCAACAGCCAGGTAAACGACGCGATGGGATACGCCTCCGGCCCCGGCGCGTTGATGATGGAGACCCGGAAGTCGGTGTTCGGCTCGAAATGCGCGACCTCGGCGGCGGCAGTCACCGAGGCAACGGAGGGGGGGATGAACGCCCCGGCGGCGTTCCTGACCAGCGCTGCCGGCAGCTGATTAGCGCTCGCGTAGATCAGCTCGACGTAGCCGATGGCCCCGTCCGACTGCTTGACCTGGGCCGTGACGCCTTCGTTGCCGCGGCCGCCCAGCCCCGCGGGCCAGTTGACCGATTCACCACTGCCGACGCGCTCCTTCCACCCCGACGAGACCGCGCTCAGATAGTGGGTGAAGATGTAGCTGGTGCCGGAGCCATCGGAGCGGTGCACCACGACGATGTCGCTGCCGGGCAGCCGGACGCCGGGATTGAGCCCCCCGATCCGGCGGTCGTTCCAGCGGGTGATCTTGCCGAGAAAAATGTCGGCGATCGCGGGCCCGTCGAGCCGGAGCGGCGCGACGCCGGGGAGGTTGTAGGTCAGCGCCACCGCGCCCATGGCCGTCGGCAGATGCAGGACTCTGCCGTGGACGGCGTCGAGCTGCTCGGCGTTCATGGGACCGTCGGTCGCGCCGAAATCCACGGTGCCCTGGGTGAACTGCCGGATGCCGCCGCCGCTCCCGATGGGCTGGTAGTTGATCTGCACACCCGTGCTGCGGTTGTACGCGGCGAACCACTTGGAGTAGAGCGGATACGGGAACGTCGCGCCGGCCCCGGTCAGGGCCTGGGTTGCCGGCGTCGAGGCCGTGCCGCGGCAGCCCAGCAGCAGCGCCGCGCCGAGCAGCAGCCTACGCGCCCGCGGCGACATCCTGTCGGCTTCGCGTCGCGGCGGGCTCCGCCGCCGGACGGTGGGGGAACCAGCAGGCGATCGTGGTGCCCGCGCCCAGCACGCTGCTGGCCCAGACGTTGCCGCCGTGGGCCTCGACCAGGTGCTTGACGATGGCGAGCCCTAACCCGGTACCGCCGCCGCCCTCGCTGCGGGCCCGCGCGGGATCGGCGCGGTAGAAGCGCTCGAAGATCCGCGGCAGGTGCTCGCTGCTGATCCCGCGGCCGGGGTCCCGCACGCTGATGCGGATGCCGGTGCCGTCGGGCGCCGCGATGGCGCGGATGATCGCCCCCTCGGGGGTGTGGCGCCGCGCGTTGTCGTACAGGTTCTGCAGCACCTGGCGCAGCGCGTCGGGGTCGACGAACACCGCTTCGGCACCGGGCGTCAGGTCGACCTCGAAGCCGTGCTTCGGCAGGGCGGTCCCTTCCACCGACATCCAGGCCTCGCGCAGGGCCGCCTCCGTCTCGATGACCCGCGCCGCGGGCTTCCAGTGTCCCGCCTCGATCTTCGAGAGATCGAGCTGGTCGTCCACCAGATCCTGCATGCGGCGGGTGTTCTCGAGGATGGTCTGGAGGAAGCGTCGTGTCGTCGCCGCGTCGGGGCGATCGCTGAGCAGCGTCTCCGCGTAGCCCGAGATCGAAGTCAGCGGGGTCTTGAGCTCGTGCGAGACGTTAGCGACGAAGTCGCGCCGGATGGCCTGGAGCCGCCGCAGGTCGGTGAGATCGTGCAGCACGACCACCGCGCCGCCCCCCGGCAGCGGGCGCACGCTCAAGAGACAGGTGCGCTCGTCCAGCTCCACCTCGCGGTCGGGGACCGTTTCGGCGCGGAGCACCGCGGCCACCGCCTCGCGGGCGCCCTTGTGATGGAACAGCAGGGGCAGCTCGGGCAGCGGCTGATTCGCCTCGTAGCCCAGCAGCCGCCGCGCGGCGGGGTTGGCGGTCACCACGCGGCCGGTCTCGTCGCAGGCGACCACGCCCTCCACCATCGCGTTCACCAGCGCCTCGGTCTCCGCCTGCTTGCGGCGCAGCGCCTCGAAGCGCGCGTCCAGCTCGTCGTGCATCCCGCGCAGCGCCGCCACCATCGCATCCATGTCGGGGATCCCGGAAAGCGGGAACCGCGGTGGCTGACCGACCGCGATCGCACGGGCGGCATCGGCGGCCTGGGTCAGGGGCCGCACCACCGAGCGCCCGGCCAGCCAGGCGAGCAGCGAGCCGAGCAGCAGGGCGATCAGCGCCGCGACCAGCACCGAGCTCTGGGCCCCGCGCACCACCTGGTTGACCTCGTTGAGCGGCATCGCGACCCGCACCACGCCTCCGCTCGGACCGCCCGGCATCGCGACGTAGAGCAGGTCGCTGCCGATGGTCGCGCTCCGCCGGGTCGCGCTGCCGATGCGCCCCTGGAGTGCCAGGGCGACTTCGGGCCGGCTCGCGTGGTTCTCCACGCCGTGCAGCTCGGCGTCGGGGACGTCAGTATCGGCGCGCACCCGTCCGTTGCCGTCGATCAGCGTCACCCGAACCTGGCCCGCGGCGCCGAAGCTCCGGGCAAAGTCGCCCCAGGCCAGCGTATCAGCAGGCAGGGCGTTCCGCACCAGCGCGGCCTGCCTTGTGAGCGTGGTCTCGAGGTCGCGCTCGAGGTCACTCCGCAGCGAGCGCTCCGCCACGACGACGAGGGCCCCCACCGTTGCGAGCAGGATCAGCACCGTTCCCGCGATCAGCCGCTGGGCAAAGCTCATTTGCCGACGCCCCCGCCTTTGAACCGGTAGCCGAAGCTGCGGACCGTCTCCACCATGTCACCGGCCTCCCCCAGCTTGGCGCGCAGCCGCTGGACGTGCATGTCCACGGTGCGGGTCTGAATGTCGGGCTGGGCCTCCCACACCGATTCCAGCAGCTGGGCGCGGGTCTGCACCCGGCCGCGGCGCTCCACCAGGGTCACCAGCAGCTTGTATTCGGTCGGGGTGAGCTGGAGCTCCTCACCCTCGAGGGTGACCCGGTGCGCGCTGCGGTCGATGGTGAGCGGGCCTTCCACGACGTTCGACCCGGCAACCACCGCCGGCGCCGCGATCCGGCGCAGCACCGCGGCAACCCGGAGGGTGAGCTCCTGTGGTGAAAACGGCTTGGTCAAATAATCGTCCGCGCCGAGCGAAAGGCCCTTGATCCGGTCGGCTTCCTCCCGGCGTGCGGTGAGCAGAATGATGCCGATGTCGCTGGTCTCTTTCCGCTTGCGCAGCTCCCGCAGCACCTCGAAGCCCGAGACCCCCGGCAGCATGAGGTCCAGCACCACGACTTCGGGCCGCTCCTCGCGCGCGGCTTTGAGCGCGTCCTGTCCGTTGCTCGCGGTCGAAACCCGATAGCCCGCGCGCGCCAGGTGGTAGGCCACCAGGGCGGTGATGTCCGGCTCGTCGTCGACCACCAGGATGCGATGCGTCATGGTCTGTGATCTCCGCTCGCGACGGGGGTCCGGCCGCGGCCGTGGGCCCGGCTCCGGTCCAGGGCGCGGTGCCGCTCGAGGCGCAGCTTTTCGTCGTGCCCCAGGGCATCGAGCACAGCCTGCAGCAAGCGGCCCGGCGGACCGCTCTCCGGGCGCAGGCGGTAGAGCACGAACTGGGCGATCGCGGTGTCGCGGACCACCCGCGCTTTTTTCAGCACGGTCAGATGCCTCGAAACGGTGGGCTGGGGGAGATCGAGCACCGCCTGCAGGTCGGACACGAAGAGCGGAGCGGCGGCCAGGCAGTTCACGATGCGGAGTCGCGTCGGCTCCGCCAGGGTCTGCAGCAACTCGGTCGGCGCCACTGGGCTCATATGCGCGCGAACGTATATATGGCTGCCAGGATAGGCAAGGGCCGCTCGGGGCCTTGTTGAGCAGCTGTTACCGGTTCGGTACACAGGGCATCCGGCGCGCTATGTTTCAGGATGCTGCTCACCGCCCTCGTGCTGGCCGGGCTTTCCGGCGGCGCGGATTCCACGCTGCTGCGGCTGCTGGCCATCAACGATTTCCATGGGGCGCTCGAACCCCGGGTGTACGGCTGGTCGGGGGGACGCCCGATCGGCGGCGCTCCCGCGCTCAAAGCCATACTCGACAGTGCGGGGGTGCAGTGTCACTGCGCGACGCTCCGGCTCGATGCCGGTGACGAGATGCAGGGCACCCTCGCCTCGAACCTCGTCTTCGGCCGCTCCAGCATTGAAGCGCTCAGCGCCATTGGCCTCGATGCCGCCGCGCTGGGCAATCACGATTTCGATTGGGGAGTCGATAGCCTGCGCGCCCGCATGCGCGAGGCCCGTTATCCCTGGCTCGCCGCGAACATCTACGACTCGCTCACGGGAAAGCGGCCGGCTTGGGCGGTGCCCTGGCGCCTGCTCCAGAAGGGCGGGCTCCGGATCGCCGTCATCGGCTACATCACCCCTTCCAGCAAGGTCATCGTCAAAGCCGAGAACGTCGCGGGGCTGGTGTTCCGCAAAGGCGCCGCGGCGTTCCGGGACGCGCTCGACTCCGCGAGGGCGGCGCGTGCCGATCTCACCATACTGGTGGCGCACGAAGGGGCCTTCTGCGACTCGCTTCCCTGCAAGGGGGAGATCGTCGACCTCGCGCGCGAGCTCGATTCCACCCAGGTACAGTTCATCGTTTCAGGCCACACCCACTCGCTGGTCAACACCCGGGTGAACGGCATTCCGATCGTTCAGGCGCGTGCCAATGGCACCGCGTACGGCGTCGCCGACCTGCTGCGCCGGAGCGACGGCAGTCTGACCTGGCGGGTGATGGTGGAGACGGCGTGGGCTGACCGGGTCACGCCCGATGCCGGCGTCGAGGCGATCGTGGCGCGCTACCGCCCCCGGGTCGCCCAGCTCGCGCAGCAGGTCGTCGCGACCCTGCGCGACTCCCTGCCCAATCGCCGCGGCGAATATGCGCTGGGCAACCTCATCGCCGACGCCCAGCGCTTTGCCGTCGCCGGCGCCGACTTCGCCATGATGAACAACGGCGGCATCCGCCGAGATCTCTACCCCGGAACGCTCAGCTACAACACCCTCTTCGAGCTCCAGCCCTTCGGCAACAGCTTGCTGGAGCTTTGGGTGACGGGAGCTCAGCTGAAGGACATCCTGGAGCACGCCTTGCAAAGTGGCAAACCCGGCGACCACGTCTCCGGTCTCACTGTGCGCTACGATTCGCGCCGGCCCGCGGGCGATCGCGTGGTCGAGCTGCGCAAGGCGGACGGCGCAGCCATCAAGCCCGACGCCATCTACACGCTGATCTTGACCGACTATCTCCAAGGCGGCGGCGACGGCTTCGCGATGCTGCGGATTCTTCCCACCCACCAGACCGGCAAGACCGACCTCGATGCACTGGTGGACTATCTCAAACACCAGCCGCAGCCGATCGCCGCTCCGGCGACCGGGCG
>CAYNNS010000210.1:0-6183 GCA_964398345.1 uncultured Gemmatimonas sp.
CAGCACGCCGAGCGCCGCGCGATGTACTCGGGGGTCGGCGTCGGGGCGCTGGAGCAGCTCGCGCGCGAACGCCAGGAGCTCGGTTCCGAGCGGCACCCGGCGCCCGGTGAGTCGCGCGAGGGTGGCCAGGCCCCGGGCGAGGTCGACGAGCGGTTCACCCGTGAGCCCGGGAGCGAGCAGCGGCAGCCAGGCGCGGGCCCGCCCGATTTCCTCCGGGCTGCGATAGGGCAGTCGTCCGATCGCGAGCGCCAGCATTCCGCGCGTCGCGGGGTCGCGCTCGACCGCGGTGCGGGACTCGATCCTGCGCAGGGCGAGGTTCCACGTCGTCGAGCGGGGCGCGAGCGAGTCGCGGCGGTAGCCCTGCAGCGCCTGCGCCAGTGCCTGGACCGCCGTGCTCCGGACACTGGGACGCACGTCGTCCAGCAACGGTAGCAGGCGCGGCGCCAGCTCGGGGCGTTCGAGGCGTCCCAGTGCGGTGAGGGCGCGCGACAACACCACGGTATCCGCGCTGGCAAGCGCCCGCTCGAGGACACGGAGCTCCTCGGGCAACCGCGCGCGATGGTCCTCGGCACGCAGAATCTCCTGGAGCACCGGGGCATTCCCCTGGGAGAATGCCGGGCGAGCCAGGGTCGCTGCGAGGAGGATTCCGAGGGGGATGACCGGTCTCACGAGGCCTTTTCCGAGGGAAAATGCGGTTTTTCCCTATTGTGTCCCGGGAGAAGATGCTTAATTTCGGTTACCGGTAGCGCTTCGTTCCACGCGGCAGTCACGTTCGGACCCCTCCACAGGAGACGTCTCGATGGCGATGAAGAAGAAGGCCAAGGCCAGCAAGCGGAAGCCGAGCGCTGCGTTCATGAAGCCGATGCAGCCGAGCGCAGCACTGGGCGCGGTCGTCGGCACCAAAGCGATTCCGCGGACCGAGGTGACCAAGAAGCTGTGGGCGTACATCAAGCGGAAGGGTCTGCAGGACAAGAAGAACCGCCGGAACATCAACGCGGATGACAACCTCAAGGCAGTGTTCGGCGGCCGCAAGACCGTCAACATGTTCGAGATGACCAAGCTGGTGAACAAGCACCTGAAGTAACCCGTTCTTCGCGCAGCTCCGGGGGCCGATCACATCGGCCCCTTTTATTTTGCGTCATTCCCCAGCGCCAGCGGGGCCAGGCGCCCAAACCAGGGTCGCGCGCGCTCGAGCTGGGCCGCGAGCCGGAACAGCGTCGCTTCATCGCCGAAGCGCGCCATCACATGGACGCCGATGGGCAGCCCCTCGGCGTTCCAGTACATCGGAACCGACATCGCCGGCTGTCCGGTCGCGTTGCTGACCGGCGTCCAGGGAATCCACTCGAACACCTTGGCCGCTGTCTGTTCGAGGACTCCGGCGCGGCGCAGCACGGCGCCGCTGCGCAGGCAGCCGAGCAGCTCCAGGAGCCGCCGTTCCCGGGTGGTGGGCTGCAGTGCCCCGATGCGCACCGGCGGGGCGCTGACCGTCGGGGTAATCAGCACGTCGTAGCGCGCGAAGAAAGGGGCCATGCTGCGGCCGGTCCGCTGCAGCAGGCGGATCGCGGCCATGAAATCGGCGGCGGGCAGGGTGCGGCCGAGCAACGCGAGGGCCCAGGTGGCGGGCTCGAGATCGCGCGGCCGGGCCCGGCGGCCGACCGAGCGCTCCGCATCGCGCAGATCGGCGCCCAGCTCGGCGCAGATCATGGTGAGAAAGGCGCGCGCGAAGTCGGGCCCATCGAGCTCGGGGGAGGCCTCCTCCACGGCGTGGCCGAGGGACTCGAGCAAGCGCGCGGCATCGTGCAGCGCCGCCACGCAGTCGGGGTGCACGCTGTGCCCGAGCCAGGGCCGCGCGGTGCAGCCGATGCGCAACGATCCCGGCTCCCGGGTGAGCTCCTCCACGAACGGCCGCTCCCGCGCCGGCGCGACGTAGGGCGCGCCGGGGTCGGGGCCGGCGATGGCATCCAGCATCGCGGCGCTGTCCCGCACCGAACGGGTCAGCACGTGCTCCACCACGGCCCCGTGCCAGATCTCCCCGAAGTCGGGCCCCATGGGCACGCGCGCGCGGGTCGGCTTGAGACCGAAGAGACCGCAGCACGACGCGGGAATCCGGATCGAGCCACCGCCGTCGCCGCCACCCGCGAAGGGGACCAGGCCGCAGGCGACGGCCGCCGCCGAGCCGCCGCTCGAGCCGCCGCTGGTCCGGGAGAGATCCCAGGGATTGCGGGTGGGGCCGAAGGCGGCCGGCTCGGTCACGGGGGTCAGGCCGAACTCCGGCGTGTTAGTCTTGCCCAGCAGCACGACGCCGGTCCTGCGGTAGCGGCGCACCAGCTCGCTGTCGTGCGGGGCCACGACGCCGCGCAGGAAGGCGCTGCCGCACTGGAACGGCTCGCCCTGGACCATCGCCAGCAGATCCTTGACCAGGAAGGGCACACCCCGGAAGGGACCGTCGCGCAGCGGCTCCGCGGCCGCCCGACGCGCGGTGCCGTCCATGCGGTGGATCACCGCGTTGACCTCGGGATTGAGCCGCGCGATCCGCGCCAGGGCCGTCTCGACGAGCTCGAGCGGCGTGACCGCACCCTGGCGCACCAGCTCGGCCAGGCCGGTCGCGTCCTGCCGCAGGTACTCCGCGTCGCTCAGGGTGCCGGTCATGGGAGGCGCCCGGCCCCGCGACGCCGCCCTAACCCGCAGCCCGCCACCGCCCCAGCCGCCAGAGCAGGAAAGCGTAATCCAGCGCAATCTCGCGCAGCCGGTCGTAGCGGCCCGAGGCGCCGCCGTGACCCGCTCCCATGTTGGTGAGCAGGAGCAGCGGGTGGGCGTCGGTTTTGAGGGTCCGGAGCCGCGCGACGTACTTGGCGGGCTCCCAGAACATGACCTGGCTGTCGTGCAGCGAGGTCCGCACCAGCATCGCGGGATAGGGGCCGGGGTGGAGGTTGGTGTAGGGGCAGTACTCGCGCAGCCAGGCGTACGGCGCCGCGGTCGTTGGATTGCCCCACTCCTCGTACTCGCCGACCGTGAGCAGCAGCGACGGATCCGACATGGTGTTGAGCACGTCGACGAAGGGTACCTGGGCGATGACCGTGCCGAAGAGCTCGGGCCGCAGGTTGGTCGCGGCGGTCACCAGCAGGCCGCCCGCACTGCCGCCCTCGATCCCCAGCCGGGCCGGCTCGGTGAGGCCCTCGCGTACCAGCGCTTCGGATACGCTGACGAAATCGCTGAAGCTGTTGCGCTTGCTGGCCATGCGACCCGCATCGTGCCAGCGCTTCCCCAGCTCGCCGCCGCCGCGCACGTGCGCGATCGCCACCAGAACTCCGCGATCCAGCAGCGAGAGCCGGTTGGACGAGAATCCCACGGGGAACGAGAGCCCGTAGGCGCCGTAGCCGGTCAGGAGCAGCGGTGCCGGGCGGTCGAGCGGCGGGTCCCGGCGAAACACCAGGGACACGGGAATGGGCGTCCCGTCGGCGGCGGCGATGGCGCGGCGCTCGCAGCCGTAGCGCCCGGCGTCGAAGCCTCCGGGGATCTCACGCTGCTTGAGCAGCGTGCTGGTTCCTTTCACGACGTCGTAGTCGAAGACGGACGGCGGCGTCACCGGGGACTCGTACTCGTAGCGCAGGGTGGGGCTCTCCCACTCGAGGTTGGGTCCGGCGCCGGTCTCGTACACCGGCTCCGGGAGGTCCACATAGCGGACCCGTCCCGGCTCGCGCTCGGTGACGCGAATGCGGGTGAGGCCGTGCGCGCGCTCCCAGGCGACCCAATAACCCGCAAAAGCGTCGAGGGCCTCGACCATCACCTCGTCCCGGTGCGGCAGCAGTTCCTGCCAGCGCGCGGGGTCGGCGGTGCCTTCGGCAAAGCGCACCACCCGGAAGTTCGGGCCCACATCATTGACCCGGAGCAGCCAGGAGTCGCCGAGGTGCGCGGCCTCCAGCTCCCGCTCCGCCACGCGGGGCAACAGCAGGCGAACCGGAGAGCGCGGCGCCGCCGCCGGGAGCACCTGGATTTCCGAAGTCGTGTGGCTGTCGCTCTGCAGCAGGAGAAAGCGCCGGCTCCGGGTCCGGTCGACATGCAGGCGGAACCGCTCGTCGGATTCCTCGAGCACCAGTTCGGGGGCACCGCCGAGCTCCAGCCGCCAGATCTGAAAGAACCGCTTGGCGGAGTCTTCGACCGCGTAGAAGAGCGTGCGGTTGTCGGCGGCCCACGCGACCGAGCCGGTCTTGTCGAACGGGCCCGCGACTCGCGCCCCGGTGTCGAGGTCCTGAACCACCAGGGAGTATTCGCGATAGCCGGTGATGTCGGTCGAGTAGGCGAGCAGCCGGCCATCGTCGCTCACCTCGAGCGCGCCGAGCGACAGGAAGGGATGACCCTCGGCGAGCTGATTGAGATCGAGCAGCAGTTGTTCCGGAGCGTCGAGCGACTCGCGCTTGCGGCAGTAGCTGGGATACTGCTGCCCGGTCTCGGTCCGCGCGTAGTACCAGTAGCCCCCGTCGCGATACGGCACCGTGACGTCGGTCTGCTTGATTCGCCCGAGCATCTCGCGGTAGAGCTGCTCCTCGAGGGGAGCGAGCGGGGCCAATTCCGCTTCGGCGTAGGCGTTTTCCGCCTCCAGGTAGGCCCGCACTTCGGGGTCATCCCGGTCGCGCAGCCAGAAATAGTCGTCGGACAGGCGCTCCTGGTGAAACCGGAGCGGGTGCGATCGCCGCGGCGCGCTCGGGATGGTGACCGAAGGAGGGGGAGGCGTCATTCCGGAAGGTCGAGCCAGGCTTCGGCTTCCACGCCGAGGGCATCGGCGATGCGATTGATGTAGCTGAAGTAGGCGATCACCTGCACCGCGTCGTGAATGGCCGGGTCACTGAATCCGGCGTGCTGCAGCGTGGCGATGTCGGCACCCGTCACGCTCTGGGAGTCCCGCGCCAGCCGCTCGGCGAGGGCGCAGAGCAGCCGGTCGGCGGCGCCGAGCCCGGCCTGGCGCCAATCCTCCGTGACCGCGCGGACCCAGGAGTCGGGATCGGGGTGGCCCTGGGCGGCGACCTCGGCACGGAGGTCGTAGGCATGCGCGCGAATTCAGTAGCGGCACCCGTTGGTCCGGGAGACGACCACCGCGAGCAGCTCACGCTGGACCCGGCTGAGCGGCGAGGCACCGTACATGATGGCGAGGTAAAGGTCGAGCGTGGCCTTGAGTACCGCCGGGTTAGGGCTCATCAGCCGGACGATGTTCCAGATCCGCCCGGCCCGCTGCCGGGCCCTGGCGTACAGCTCGGCGAGCAGACCCTCGGCCGCCTCGGGGGGCGTGAGGGAAATCCGCGTCATCGCACGCCGCTGTGGGGCAACGCGTGCAGCCGGTGCACCGCCTCACGCAGCAGGTCCTCGGTCTTGCAGAAGGCGAAGCGGGTGAGGTGCGCGCCGTCCGCCGGACGGCTGAAGAAGCTGGTCCCCGGCACCGTCGCGACGCCGCCCTCCACCGTGAGCCAGCGGGCGAATTCCGGAGCGGGGAGCTCGCTCAGCGCGGAGAAATCGGCGAGGATGTAGTAGGCTCCGTCGGGCGCGACCGCGCGGAAGCGGGCGGCTTCGAGGGCTTCCATCAGCAGGTCCCGGCGCGCGCGGTATTCCCGGCCGAGCCCTTCGTAGTAACCCGCGCCCAGTGTCTCGATGGCCACGGCGAGACCCTCCTGGAGCGGCGCGGGGGCCCCCACGGTGAGGAAATCGTGCACCTTGCGGATCGCATCGGTGAGCGCGGCGGGCGCGACGATCGTGCCGATCCGCCAGCCCGTGATGCTGAAGGTCTTGGACGCGCCGGAGATCGTGACGGTCCGGCTGCGCATGCCGGGAAGCGTCGCGATCGGAATGTGCTCGCCGGTATAGCGGATGTGCTCGTAGATCTCGTCGGTCACCGCCCAGGCATCGTGGCGCTGGCAGAGCTCGGCGATGCCCATGAGCTCGGCGCGGGTCAGCACCCGGCCGGAGGGATTGCCCGGCGTGTTGATCACGATGGCCCGGGTGCGGTCGGAGAACACCTCCCGCAACCGGTCGAGGTCGAGCGCGTCGCCGGGGAGCAGCGGCACGAAGACCGGCTGGGCGTCGCACAGGATCGCGTCGGGCCCGTAGTTCTCGTAGAACGGCTCGAAGACGAGGACTTCGTCTCCGGGATCGAACAGCGCGAGAAAGACCGACGCCGTCGCCTCGGTTGCCCCG
>CAYNNS010000211.1:0-6154 GCA_964398345.1 uncultured Gemmatimonas sp.
TGGCGCGGGCACCGCCGAAAGGCTGCTGGCCCACCACCGCACCCGTCGGCTTGTCGTTGAGGTAGAAGTTGCCCGCCGAGTAGCGCAGCACTTCGGCTGCTTCGACCAACGCCCGGCGATCCTGCGCGAAGACCGAGCCGGTGAGCGCGTAAGGGCTGGTCCCGTTCACGAGCCCGAGCGTCGCCTTCCACGCGCGATCGGGATAGACGTAGGCGGTGAGCACGGGGCCGAACAGCTCCTCGCACATGGTCCGGTACTTGGGATCCTTGACCTGCAACAGCGTAGGTTCGATGAACCAGCCCCGCTTGTCATCCGCCCCGGCTCCGGCGAGCACCGTCACACCGCGGTCCTTGCGCGCGGCCACCAGGTAGCCCTTCAGCTTGGCAAACGATTTCCCATCGATCACCGCGCCCATGAAATTCCGGAAGTCGGCGACGTCTCCCATCTTGATTTCGGCGATCAGCTCCAGCGCACGCTGCTTGACCTTGCCCCAGAGACTCTGCGGGACATAGACCCGCGACGCCGCGCTGCACTTCTGGCCCTGGTACTCGAAGCCACCGCGCACCATGGCGACGACCAGCGCGTCGACATCGGCGCTCGGATGCGCCACGATGAAGTCCTTGCCGCCGGTCTCACCCACCAGTCTCGGATAGGAGACATACTGATCGAGCCGCTCGGCGACACCCCGCCACAGCGATTGAAAGACCGTCGTCGATCCGGTGAAGTGGATGCCCGCCAGCTGGCGATCGCTCAGCAAGCGTTCGCTGATCTGCTGCGAATCGCCCGGGACGAAGTTGATGACACCGGGCGGCAGACCTGCCTCCTGCAGCAGGCGCATGAAGCAGTAGTTGCTCAGCGCGGCGGTCGCCGCCGGCTTCCAGATGACCGTGTTGCCCATCAGCGCCGGCGCGGTGGGGAGGTTGGCACCGATCGCGGTGAAATTGAAGGGCGAGATCGCGTAGATGAATCCTTCGAGCGGCCGGTGTTCCAGCTGATTCCAGACGCCCGGCGTGGAGATCGGCTGTTCGGCGTAGAGTCGCTCGGCGAAATGCACGTTGAAGCGCAGGAAGTCGATGATCTCGCACGCGCTGTCGATTTCGGCCTGGAAGATGGTCTTGCTCTGACCCAGCATCGTGGCCGCGTTCAGCGTCTGCCTCCAGGGGCCGGCGAGCAGGTCGGCCGCCTTCAGAAACACCGCCGCGCGATCCTCGAAGCGCCAGCTGGCCCATTCGCGCTGGGCCCGGCGCGCCGCCGTCACCGCGGCGTTGAGCGCTCGGGCATCGGTCTGGTGGGTCTCGGCGAGCTTGAGCTTGTGGCGGTGCGGCGCGACCACGCTGACCAAGCGGCCGGTGCGGACGTCGCGTCCGTCGACGATCACCGGGATCTCGGTGACCGCGCTGCTCAATCGGCTCAGCTCCGCCTTGATCGCGGCGCGTTCGGGGCTTCCCGGGGCGTAATGCAGAACCGGTTCGTTGTGGGGAACCGGAGTCGTGGTCCCGCTCATGAAATGTCTCCTGATCGCTAGCGTGACAATCTACCTCGGACCGATCTCGAATGGCGGCGTGCCCGACACGACCGGTCTGGACAACAGCTTGAATCCCGCGCGCTCCAGTATTGACTGGCCCTCGCTCGAGAGCAGGAACCGCACAAACTCCGCGGCGCCAG
The DNA here is from genome assembly GCA_964398345.1 of uncultured Gemmatimonas sp. Classification (GTDB taxonomy): domain Bacteria; phylum Gemmatimonadota; class Gemmatimonadetes; order Gemmatimonadales; family GWC2-71-9; genus JABFSM01. Next base: position 1,666 of record CAYNNS010000211.1, read on the forward strand.
CGGGGTGAGCCGCCGCGGACGGTATCGTCACGGCATAGAGGATGGGTTCGCCGCTAAACTCCACCGAGTCGGCCGAGCCCAAACGTGGCCCAGGCAGTTTGATCCGAGCCTTGGCGTACTCCTCCGCGCGGGCCGGATCGCTGAGATCGATCGCGGGCGGGAGGGTCAGCCAGCGCAATCCCGCAGTCGCGGCAAGGGAGCGATACGACCAGGCGTAGTCGAGCTCTCCCGCCTGCACCAATCCCAGCAGCTGAGCCTCGGAGGGACGCACGTAGCGGGGTTGTACCGCACGCTCCAATCGGCCGGCCAGGCCGGGCACGCGATAGTGAGTCTCCGCGAGCTGAAACACCATGTGCGCCCGATAGCCGTTCGGATCGAGGTTCGCGTCGGAGAGTCCCCAGCGTACCTCCGGACGGAGCAGTACCCGCCACCAGTTATCCGCCGAGATCCCGGCAGCTCCCGCGGAGTGATCGGAGTAAGCCAGCACCATCGCGTTCGAGGCAAAGCCGACGTACCAGGAGGTGTATTTCGGCACCAGCAGCTTGGCAATGACGCCGTAGTCGGCGACCGCCAGAATGTCCGGGATCTTGCCGAGCTCGGTGAGTTTCCGGGCTGCTTCCAGACTGCCCGAGCTCTCCTGCGTAGAGTGAATCTCAGGATGGTGTCGCGTGAACTCCGCCAGCAGCTCGCGAATCGGATACGCTAGGCTGCCGGCGTTGAAAATGATGAGGGGCTCGGCCCGCGCCGGCGGGCGGGTCAGCAGCGCAAGGAGAACGAGCCAGCTCCGCATCGGATCAAGATACCGCCGCGCACTATATTCCATGCGCTCGACTCACCATTCACGAGGCGATCCATGCGCTCGGTTGTTGCCGTCGCGTTGCTGTCGCTGCTGGCGTGCCGTCCCTACGACAACTACGCGCCGCTGGCGGATCAGGGGGGACTGTTATCCGCGTCCCGCTTTGCGCGGCTGGGCACGGAGCAGGCCGAGCTGGTCGCCATCGGCCGCTCGCTCGCAGCTTGGCGCATGACCTCCGATTCGACCGCGATGTACCAGCAGGTCAACCGCGCCGCATGCTTCGCGCGGCGCTTGCCCGACGTCGTGACAGTCGACGCCGATCCGCTCGGAGCGCGGCTGACAGTGAGATTCAAGAGTGGCTGGCGCGCCGCGGCGATTCCCATCGACGATGGCGTGGAGCCAGGTGCGACCCCGGGACTTCCCCAGCTCCTGCCGGCACTCAGCAGCTGCTCGTGACGGGTTGCGTACAGGTCAGCACTACCGTCGACAGCGCGGCCCTCGCCGAACAGATCGCCGCGGCGCTCGTGGCAGAGCGGCTCGCGGCCTGCGTCCAGATCGTTGGTCCGATGACGAGTGTGTATCGCTGGGAAGGCGCAATCACGCAGGCCACCGAGTGGCTCTGCACTGCCAAGACGGTCGAGCCGAGACTGGCAGCCGTCATGGCGCGAATCCGCGCCCTGCATTCGTATCAGCTGCCGGAAATCATCGCAACGCCGGTCGTGACGGCTGATCCCGGCTACTTGAACTGGCTGCAGCTGGAAACCACCTCTGCCCCGGAAGGCCCATGAGCGAGACACCTGCATCTGCCTCGGTGACCAGCTCGCGCTGGGAGGATTTCATCGACGTGTTCATCGCTCCCGTGCAGCTCTTCCGTCGCCGCAGCGATGGCAGGTTCGGACACGGCCTGGTGGTCCTGATCGTGGTGATCGGGGTGGTCTTTTTCCTGACCCGCAACGCCATGCAACCGATCCTGGACGCCGAGTTTCGGCGCGGCATGGCGGGCAACCCCAGGATGACTCCCGAGCAACTCGAGACCGCTCGCAGAATTGCCGCGAATTTCGCCCCGGTGTCCGTGATCGTCATCATGCTGATCGCCACCTTCGTTCTGGGTGCGGTGATCTGGCTGGTCGCGCGGATGGTCGGCGGCAGAATCAATTACGCCCAGGGCGCCACCATCGCCACGTTCGCCTACTTCCCCCGCGCCCTCGAAACGATCGCGAACGGAGCGCAGGCCCTGCTCATGGACGAAGGCAAGCTGACTTCACGATTCAGCGTGAGTCTGGGACTCGGCCGCCTGCTCGATCCGACAACGACCAGCGGGCCCCTGCTTGCAGTGCTCGGCAGGGTCGACCTCTTCACCCTCTGGATAACGGTGCTGGTCGCGGTCGGACTCAAACAGATGACCCGGATCACCACCGGTCAGGCGATCGCCGGGGCAGCCCTGGTTTGGCTGATCGGCGCGATTCCGACGCTGGTACAGGCGCTTCGCGCCGGATAGCGGTGATCGCGGGATTTCGCGGAAAGCTTCCTTCTAGCGTCAGGATCAACGTGGCTTCGCTTTCTCCGGCCCAGCGCAAGGGCCTCGTCGTGCTCGGTTTCCTCGCCTTTGTGATTCTCCTTTTATGGACAACCTTGTCCTCCCAGAAGGTCAGTTGTCTCATTTGTGTCAGATTTGGAAATGAACGGAATTGCGCCACCGCGTCGGCGTCTTCAGAAAAGGAGGCCGCTCAAAGCGCGCAAACCACGGCCTGTGGCGTGCTTGCGCGTGGCATGACCGAGTCGCTCGCTTGCGCCGCCACAGCCCCAGAAACCCGACGTTGCCAGCTTCCGTAACGGCACGACGTATGCGTATCCCTCGCCGCGTACACTCCCATTGGCGTGAGGTAGCCATGGTTCAGGACGATCGGCAGCTCACAATTCGCGAGATGGAATCGGGCGAGGAGTTCGGAGATTGGCTCCGGGACCTCACCGAGGACAGCGATGCGAGCGACGAGAGCCCCGACGAACGGCACCTGGTCCTGACCGACGAAATCGGTGACTGGATTGGCGGGCTGCGCTGGTCGCTTCGCGGTGGAGTGGCAACGGTAATTGAAGTGGCAGTGTTGCCACGCGAGCGGCACCAGGGACACGCCCACCGGTTGCTCGCCGCATTCGAGCGGCGTGCGACGGATCAGGGGGCCCACGTGCTGGAGCTCTGCACCGATCACGTCGCCGAGGAGGGCCTGCTCGAGGCCCTGGGCTGGCACTGCGTGCAGCGTCGAGACGGCTACGTCGGTGGCCGCACCTGGTTCCTGCTCGAAAAGCGGGTCGCACAGAAGTCCTAGACAGCCTCTTACTTCGGACCGGCTTCCGCCACACATTTGGGCCCGCGATCATGAACGCGGGCCTTTTGCTTCGGGGGAGCCCGGGCCAGGTCATCGACCAGGCGACACGCGTCGTCGCGTTGGTGGCTTTCGGTCTGGCGCTCCTCGTGTTGCTGACCTACTGGGCGGTCCGCCGCCAGATCATTCCGGCATTTGGCTGGTGGCCTCGGTTCGTCCGGAGCTGGAGCGATCCGGTGCTCCGGCCGCTCGAGCGGCGCTTGCATGGTGCCGGCGGGAATCCGCAGGACGCGCCCCTCTGGCTCTTGGGAGTCACCGCGGTCGCCGCCCTCCTGGTGCTGGCGGCAGTCCGCTGGACGTTCGGCACGATCGCTCTGCTCGACTCGATGCGCGGCGCGGACTGGCGGGCGTGGCTGGGACTCGCCGTCGTCGCGGTGAGCTCGGTGCTGTCCATCGCCATTCTCGTCCGCATCGTCGGCAGCTGGCTCGGGGCGGGACGCTACCGCGCCTGGATGCGGCCGGTGTATCTGCTCACCGACTGGCTGATCGAGCCGATCCGCCGGCGGCTGCCCGGGTTCGGTCCCATCGACTTCAGTCCCTTCCTAGCCTACCTGCTGGTACTGCTGGTCAGGAGCGCACTCCTTGGGCTGCTTGAGCGGACCGGTTGAAGGACCTCGAAGCCGTCCCTTGGCGTTCCCGACACAGCGACCTATGATTGGAGGAGCCGGACAATTGATCGTGGCGATTTGCGCTGATTGCGGCCACGTTAAATAACCGCTAAAACGCCGTCCGGGGCCGTTTTAGCCTCGGCATTTCTGCTTTCTGGAGCAACGACGTGTCGGCTGCTCAGTCCCCCTCGACCTCGAAGGCGCGCGACGCACGACTGGCGCGACTCCCGGCGCTCCTTTCCGAGCGGATCCTGCTGCTCGATGGGGCGATGGGGACCATGATCCAGGGCCACCGTCTGCGTGAGGCGGACTACCGTGGATCGCGCTTTGCCGACTGGCCCGTCGAGCTCAAGGGGAACAACGATCTCCTCAGCATCACCAGCCCGGAGGTGATCAGCGGAATCCATAGCGCCTATCTCGAGGCCGGCGCCGACATCATCGAGACCAATTCCTTCAACTCCACCGCGGTGTCGATGTCCGACTACCGCATGGAAGCGCTGGTACCCGAGCTCAATCGTGCCGCGGCGCAGCTGGCCCGCGCGGCCGCCGATGCCTATGAAGCGCGGGAGCCTGGGCGGCCGCGCTACGTCGCGGGGGTGCTTGGACCGACCAGTCGCCCCGCCTCCATCTCTCCCGATGTCAACGACCCCCGCTCCTGTGATGTGACGTTCGACCACCCTGTCGCCACTAATCGCCAGCCCACC
>CAYNNS010000212.1:0-1190 GCA_964398345.1 uncultured Gemmatimonas sp.
TGCTGTAGAATGGAATGCTTCCGGCGAACGCCGCCGATTCGACCCCGGGAATCGCCTGCGCCGTCGCGAGCAGGTCCCGGCCCACCCGCACCGAGGCGCTGTCGTCGAGCCGCATGCCCCGCAGGTTCTCGAATACCGCGAGCACCGGCTCCGCATCGAACCCCAGCCGCATGGAGCGGACCCGCGAGAGGCTGCGCACGAAGAGGCCGGCGCCGGCCAGGAGGATCACCGACAGGGCGCCCTGCAACACCAGTAACCCGCTGCGGGTGCGCGAACGATGATAGGTACCCTCGCGCGAGCCCGCCTTGAGGCTGCTGGCGAGATCGCCTCGGCCGGCCAGGATCCCGGGGACTATCCCGGTCAGGATGCCGGTCAGCACCGCGAGTCCGGCCGAGAAGCCCAGCGTGCGCCAGTCGGTCACCACGCCGAAAGCCCCGGTGCCGGGCAGGAAGAAGCGCCCCAGGATCCCGCCACCGAGCTGGGCCATCAGTAACCCGGCGATGCACCCCAGGAACGCGAGCACCAGGCTTTCGGTGAGCCCCTGCGCCAGGACGCGGCCCCGGCTCACGCCGAGCGCGCGGCGGACCGCCAGCTCGCGGCGGCGGCGGATGCCCCGGGCCAGGAAGAGATTGGCGACGTTGGCGCAGGCGATCAGCAGCACGATGGCCGCGACGCCCGTCACCCAGACGAGGGTGCGCGACTCCAGCCCGGGATCGGGGCCCGCGGCGAGCTTGAGCGATCCCACGAGCGCCCTGGGCTTCGCAATGCTCGACGGCGTGACGGCACCCGTGTTCAGCGCGACCTCGGCGTCCCAGCTCAGCCGGTAGGCATTGCTCAGGTCGCGATCGGCCGCGGCCGGGGTGACGCCGGGTTTCCGGCGCACCATCACGCTCATCCAGCCCCAGTTATAGGTGGTGAAGTAGGTGGTGGCCTGCCGCAGGTTGGGCTGGTAACCCGCGTAGGTGGTGATCGGGATGTACAGGTCGGGAGCCGGGCCGTCGAGCGCACCCACGAAGCCGCGCGGTGCCACGCCGATGATCGTGCTGGGTACGTTGCGGATCTGGAGGACCTGACCGATCACGTCCTTGCCCCCGAATTCCTTCTGCCAGTACGGCCAGGAGAGGACCGCCACCGGAGCGCCCTTGGGCGTGCTGTCTTCGACCGCGGCGAAGAAGCGGCCGGCGGCGGGC
>CAYNNS010000212.1:1290-6124 GCA_964398345.1 uncultured Gemmatimonas sp.
CCACTCGGCCTTGATCCAGCCCTTCTGGCGCATGCGCTGGAGGGCGGGATAGAGGGAGCCCTCTTCGATCTTGAGCACGTCCTGGGAGAGCCGCTCGATGTGCCGGGAGATAGCGTAGCCGTGCAGCGGCTGTACGGACAACGACTTCAGCACCAGCATGTCGAGGGTGCCGGGGAGGAGGTCGCGCTTGTCGGGTGGCGGCATAGGCATATAGACAGTCTAGGGCTTAGATGATCTATACCCTAAAACGGTTGCCCGCCCGGCCGCAAGCTCGCCAGGATCGGGCCAGGGCTTCGGCACGAGGTAGCTGCCTCCAGAACCCAGTTTGTCCGCTCGGGTTCGCCTCATGCGTCATTGGGGCGTTAACCTTCCACACTCCAGGAGATGCCCGATGAGTGAATACCTGTTTCTCTACCGCGGCGGCCAGCGCCCCAGCTCGCCGCAGGATGCCCAGCAGGTCATGCAGCAGTGGATGACCTGGCTCCAGGAACTGGCCAGGAACGGTCACATCAAGGACCAGGGCCATCCGCTCGAGGGGACGGGAAAAGTGGTCAACGGCAAAAAGACGGTGACCGATGGCCCCTACGCCGAGGCGAAGGATCTGGTGGGCGGATTCACGCTGATCGTGGCGAGCGACATCGGCCAGGCGGCCGAGCTCGCCAAGGACTGCCCGGCGCTCCTGCGGGGCGGATCGGTCGAGGTGCGCCCGATCATGAAGCTGTAATGGATCCGATCGACTCCCTGTTCCGGCGCGAGTCGGGCCGTCTGGTCGCGGTCCTGACTCGCGTCTTCGGGGTCCACAACCTCGCCCTGGTGGAAGACGTCGTGCAGGACGCCTTCTGCCGGGCCCTCGAGGTGTGGAAGTTCCGCGGCATGCCCGAGAATCCCTCGGCATGGCTCATGACGACGGCCAAGCGCAAAGCCCTCGATGTGCTGCGGCGGGAGCGGACCGCGCGGACCTTCGCGCCCGAGCTGGGACGCTTGCTGCATTCCGAATGGACACTCGCCTCCACGCTCGACATCCAGTTCGCCTCGCAGGCGGTCAGCGAAGACCTGTTGCGCATGATGTTCTCGTGCTGCCATCCGGGGCTCAAGGAAGCGGCGCAGGTGATGCTGGTGCTGCACATTCTCTGCGGTTTCAGCGTCGACGAGATCGCGGGAGCCTTCGTCTCGAGCCACGCGGCGATCGAGAAGCGCCTCACGCGCTCCAAGCAGATACTGGCGGAGTCCCAGCGGCTGTACGACGTCACGCGAGAGGAAGAGTTCGCCGCCAGGCTTCCCTCCGTGCAGCGCGCGCTCTACCTGCTCTTCAATGAGGGCTATCATGGCGCATCGCCGGAGTCGCCGGTGCGCGCCGAGCTGTGCCGCGAGGCCCTGTATCTGGTCGGCGTGCTGCGAGAGCATCCCTATGGAGGAACGCCAGGTACCCAGGCACTCGCCGCCCTGATGTGCCTCCACGCGGCTCGCCTGCCCGGGCGGCTGGACCCGGAAGGCGCCCTTCAAGCGCTCGATGATCAGGATCGCTCGCGCTGGGATCAGCAGCTCATCGAGGAGGGCCAGCGGCTGCTGCAGCAGTCGGCAACCGGCGGGGAGCTCACCGAGTATCACGTCGAGGCTGCGATCGCGTGGGTACACGCCAATGCGCCCACCGCGGCGGAGACCGATTGGACACAGATCGTTTCGCTCTACGATCTGCTGCTGCAGCTCCACCCCTCGCCGGTGGTTGCGTTGAATCGCGCGATTGCCGTGGGCCAGCGCGACGGTCCCGAGCAAGGTCTCCTCGCCGTCGAGCAGATCGAGAACCGCGAGCGCCTCGCCGCCTATCCGTTCTATCCCGCCACGCTCGGCGAGTTCAGCCTCCGGGCCGGCAAGCGAGCCGCAGCAAAGCGACATTTCACCGCGGCTCTCGACCTGGCCCGAAATCCGACCGAACGAAGGTTTTACCAGCAGCGCCTGGCTCGCGCCAAGGCCTGAGCTCTTGACAGATTGTCATAGACCTATATTGTTCAGTCATGAATGATCTACAGGCCGCCACCATCGAGTCCGCTCTCGACATCGCGGACCACGATGTACCGCTGATCTTCCAGCTCTTCGGGGCGGCTCGTGAGTTGCAGTCCAGACTCGAAGACGCGCTCGACCACATCGGACTCTCCTGCGGCAAGCTCGGCGTGTTGCGGGTGCTGACCCTCGCCGGCGAGCCCATCGCGCTCAGCGACCTCGCTCAGTACAACAGGTGTGTGCCGTCGAATGTCACCCAGCTGGTCGACCGCCTCGAGGCGGACGGACTGGTCCGACGGGTCAATGATTCAAAGGATCGCCGAGTCACACGGGCGGCGCTCACCCACGAGGGCCGAATGGCATGGATCCAGGCGAAGAAGGTGGTCGCGCAGCACGAGAGGGATCTGCTCCGGATCATGAGTGAGGAGGAGATCGCCTCTCTGACGAGGATCCTGAAGCAGCTGAACGGCTGATTTTTTTTGTTTTGGGATGATATTTCAGTCATGGATTATCTAGCGACATACCATCTATTTATGTAACAGGCTGGCTACCGGACCGAGCGGTCCGGCGGTGCGTGGCCGATCCACGCGCAACTGTGCTGTGGAGGGGAAGGGTCGTATGGGGTTCACTCGAAGTGCAGTCGGGGCCCTGATCATCGCATTCGGGGCGGCAGCATCGGCAGGTGCACAGGATCACGCGGTTCGGCTCTTTGCCAGGGGCGGCGGATACAACGCCCTCACGGACCTCAACCAGGCCGGCACCTCGGATTTCAAGAAGGTCGGCTACAACCTCGGTGGCGGCATCGGCGTGCAGGCCAATCGCTTCGTCACCGTACGCGGGGATTTCAGCTTCGGGCGCAACGAGCTGCGCACCAATACGGTCGCAACCGGGGTGCGCGCCAATCGCTTCTTCTACGACGCGGCGCTGCAGCTCCAGTATCCCACGGCGAGCGGTTTCGAGCCCTATCTCTTCGCCGGGGGTGGCGCGGTCACCATTCACGAGGTGGGTACTTCCGGACAGAACAAGACTCGCGGGGCGGGGACCTTTGGACTCGGCCTCAACTACCAGATCCCCGGCAGCCCGGTCGGCATTTTCGCCGAAGGCAAGAGCTGGCTGTACAAGCTCCAGAACATGGGCGGCGGGTTAGCCGGATTCGACAAAACCCAATACGAGATCGCCTGGAGCGGTGGGATTTCCTACCGGTTCGGCTGGTGAGGAGTGTATGAGCACTGCATCGCTGCGTGAAACCGTTCTCCTGGGTGCCGGCCTGGCCGGCGCCCTCGCCACCGGCTGCCACAGCGCGCCGCCACCGCCCCCGCCGCCTCCGGCGGTGACGGTGGCCGCGGTTCCCACGAGAGAAATCACCGAGTGGGACGAGGTCAGCGGCCGCTTCCAGGCCGTCGACGCCGTCGAGATCCGGCCTCGAGTGTCCGGCTACCTGCATCGGGTGGCCTTCGCCGAGGGCAAGGAAGTGAAGCGGGGGGAAGTGTTGTTCGAGATCGATCCCCGTCCCTATCAGGCGGAGCTGGCTCGCGCCCAGGCGGCGCTGGACCAAGCGAAGAGCGGCGCGACCCTGGCCGAGCGCGATGTGGAGCGGGCCCGGCGCCTGGTGGAGGTGAAGGCGATCTCCCAGGAAGAGTTCGACGGCCGGGTGAGCGCCTCGACGCAGGGCTCGGCGTCGGTACGTGCCGCCGAGGCGATGGTGACCACCGCCCGGCTCAATCTGGAGTGGACGCAGGTGCGCAGTCCGATCAATGGGCGCGTCGGGCGGGCAGAAGTGACGGAGGGGAACCTGGTGCAGTCGGGGCCGCCCGCCGCGACGCTGCTCACGACGGTCGTTTCGCTCGATCCTATTTATGTGTATTTCGAGAGCGACGAACCGACCTTCCTCAAGTACATGGCACTCGCACGTTCCGGGGCGGGGCCGGGCACGCGCAACGCGCGGACTCCCATCACGGTGGGGCTGGCCAATGAAGCCGGCTTTCCGCACACCGGCTACGTCGACTTCCTGGACAACCAGCTCGACCCGAAGACCGGCACGATCCGGGCGCGCGCGGTGTTCTCCAACAAGGACCGGCTGTTCACGCCGGGACTGTTCGCCCGGCTCAAATTGGCGGGGAGCGGCCGGCATGCCGCGACGTTGATCCTGGACCGCGCGGTCGGCACGGACCAGGACAAGAAGTTCGTCCTGATCGTCAAGCCCGACAACACGGTCGACTACCGGCCGGTGCAGCTCGGCCGCCTGGTGGATGGCTACCGGATCGTGCTGGGCGGCCTCGAGCCCGGCGACAAGATCGTGATCAACGGGCTGCAGCGCGTCCGGCCCGGCATGCACGTCACCCCCACGGTCGCCGAAATGCGCGCCGACGCGGCGACCGTGAGCGCGGGAGCCGTGCCATGAAATTCTCCCGCTTCTTCATCGACCGGCCGATCTTCGCGGCCGTGCTGTCCATAGCGGTCTTCCTGGCCGGGGCGATCGCGATGTTCGCGCTCCCGATCAGCGAATACCCCGAAGTGGTTCCACCGTCGGTCGTGGTCACCGCCGTGTATCCCGGCGCCAATCCGCGCGCGCTGTCGGCTTCCGTGGCGACGCCGCTCGAGGAGCAGATCAACGGCGTCGAGAACATGCTGTACATGTCGTCGCAGGCCACGCCCGACGGCGTGCTCACGCTGACGGTGACCTTCCGCGTCGGCACCGATCCCGACCTGGCGCAGGTGCAGGTGCAGAACCGGGTGAGCCAGGCGCTGCCCCGGCTGCCGGAGGAAGTTCGCCCGCTGGGGGGCACCACCATCAAGCGCTCACCCAACCCGCGGATGGTGGTGCCCCTGGTGCCCC
>CAYNNS010000213.1:0-6119 GCA_964398345.1 uncultured Gemmatimonas sp.
CGACCGCAGCGGTCCTGCTGGAGAAATCGCTCGCGTTCCCGGACGGCACCAACGACACGGTGCGGACCCCGTAGGCCAGCAACATCGGCATCGCGCGCTTCGACGCCGTGCCGGTCGGTCAGTACCGCATCGCCGTGGTGCAGCCGAGTATCGGAGATTCCATCCTCGTGGCGGCAATCGACACCAACGAGGTCACCCTGGTGGCGAAGGACACCGCCGTCAACGTGATCGTCCGGCTGAGCTACCCCGAAGTCACCATCCGCCAGGCCCGGGCGCTCCAGCTCGGCAAGCGCGCCTTCATCCGGGGAGTCGTGCTGGTCGGCGTGCAGTCGTTCCGCGATACCACCTCGCACGTCTCCGACAGCTCGGGCCAGATCCGGCTCACCCGGGTCGCGCTGCGCGGCGGGCTCATCGGCAATAACCCGGGTGACAGCGTGAGCGTGCTCGGCGTGGCCTCGAGCCGCGCCGGCCAGCCCACGCTCGACCTCGCGCTCCTGACCCGGATCGGCAGCCGCCCCGCTCCCATCCCGTTTTCGCTGAGCACGGCGACCGCCGCGACGGCCTCGGGTGGCTCGCTCGACGCGGCGCTGGTGCAGGTGATCGGCGCCACCATCAGCGATACCGTCGCCGTGTCGCCCGACTTCCAGGTCACCGCGTCGGACGGCTCGGGGCCGGTGAAGATCATCCTGGATGCCAACCTGGGATTCCCCCGCACGCTGTTCCGGCCGGGACATTCGATCAACGTGAAGGGCGTGCTGGTACCCGACGGGCTGGGGGGCTGGAACCTCAAGCCCCGGGACTTTTCGGACGTGGTCTTCAATAACTGACCCGCGGCGGGCGCAGGACCCGGATCGCCAGTACGACGTACACCAGCAGCACCAGCGTCCAGGCGCGGTCGAGCCACCGCTGCGCCGTTCCCGTGAGCCCGCCCGCCGGAATCAGATTGCGCCAGCCGGCAATGGGCGTGAGCCGCTCCGTGGCAGCGAGCGAATCGCTCCCCGCCCGCACGACGACGTGAGCCTTAGTATCGCTCACGTCGGACCGCACGATCAGTGCGCTCCCCGCGGGAGCCCCCAGGAGATCGCGAAACACGAATTTGGGGGAGCGGAACCCGATTCCCGCTCCGCGGCTGCGCCAGGACAGCAGCAGGTCGTTGCCGAGCTGCTCTACGGCAATCACCACGTGCCCTTCGCCGTCCGATACGCCAGCCACGTGGGTCAGTCCGTCGCTCGTCCCGCCCGCCGTCAAGGAGATTTCGAGGCTGAGCGGCGCACGCCTCGCCGCGGCGATCAGCTCACCGGTTCGGTCGCTGGGTCCATCCGGAATCGCGCGGCCGAGCAGGGTGAGGGAATGGATGGTGCCCTTGAACGGCACGGTCTGTGAAAAGAGGTGTGACCACTGGCCCCACCATTCCGGCGTAACCGGCGGCTCCGGGGCCAGCAGTGGGCCAGAGATCGCCCAGCAGATCACCGGCAATGCCGCCAACGCCGCTGCCCCTGCTATCATGCTGCGGCGCCGGGCAGTCTGGAGCCGCAAGTAGAAGCGGTAACCCGCCAGGCCGGCCATGGCGCCGAGGAAATTGGTGGCGACGTCCACCGGGCTGCCGCGCCGGCCGGAGATGACGAGACCCTGGGCCAGCTCGATTGCCCCGGAGAATCCCAGGGCGAAAGCGGCAATCCCGAGCGGAGAGACCTCCTGACTCGCCAGCACCACGCCGAGCGGGAGATAGAGGCAGACGTTGACCAGCAGGTCGGACCAGTCGAAGCCCCAGAAGAAGCGGGGCGGGACATGGCCCAGCGGGAGCAGCGTCGCGCTCCCGATGAGCAGGAGCACGGCGACCAGGGCGGTACGCTGGCGCGGAAAACTCATGGCTCGAAGGTAGCCCAATGGCAAACTGTCTAGTGACCGGCGGTGCGGGATTCATCGGCTCTCACCTCGCCGAGCGCCTGGTACGCGACGGCCACCGCGTCCGGGTCTTGGATAATCTCTCCACCGGGCTGGAGGAGAATCTCGCCCACCTGAAACGAGACCTCGAGTTCCAGCTCGGCGACCTCCGCGACGCCGAGGCGTGCCAGAAGGCCTGCGCCGGAATCGAGATCGTCTACCACGTCGCGGCGCTGCCCAGCGTGCCGCGCAGCATGAAAGATCCCTGGGCCTCGCACGATCACAACGTCAACGGCACCATTCAGCTCCTGCTCGCGGCCCGCAAGGCCGGCGCGCGCCGCGTCGTCTACAGCAGCTCGAGCTCGATCTATGGCGACACGCCGGTGCTGCCGAAGGTCGAGACCCTGGAGCCGTTGCCGCGCTCGCCCTACGCCGCGGCCAAGCTCGCCGGGGAGCAGGCAGTGCTCGCCTATTCCCGGGCCGGATTGCTGGAAGGAGTTGCGCTCCGCTACTTCAACGTCTTCGGGCCGCGGCAGTTCCCCGGCTCGGCGTACGCGGCGATCATCCCGGCGCTCCTCGAAGCGGCGCTCAAAGGCTCGGCGGCAAAGATCTTTGGGGATGGTAAGCAGACCCGCGATTTTACCTACGTCGCCAACGTCGTCGAGGCGAACCTGCTCGCGGCGAGCGCGAAGGCGGAGCAGGCTTGCGGCCAGCCGATGAACATCGGGGCAGGGCGCCGCACCTCGTTGCTCGAGCTGGTGGATCTGGTTCGCCAGGCGACGGGTCGCCCGCTCGCGTTGGATCACGGGCCGCCACGCGAGGGGGACGTGAGGGACTCCCTGGCTTCCCTGGATCGTGCTGGCAGCTGCATTGGCTATCAGGTGAAGCTGGGCTTGCGCGATGGTCTGGTTCCTACCTGGGAGTGGTTTCAACAGCGCTTTTCCGTTTGAGCAAGGGCCAGAGGCTCCCCGCTGCCAGCAGCTTGGACCAGAAGATCGGGTAGGCGTAACGCGGCTCGGTCTGGATGAGGTAGTAGATCAGCGGATACCCCAGCCAGATCACTCCGAGAGCCGCAAAGAGCAGCCGACTTCCGTGTTGCATCCGCCACCATCCCCACCAGGCCAGAAGTGACAGCGCGGAGGCCAGCAGAAACCGCACGGAACCGGTCCGCACCGGGAACCAGAATTCCACAGTCCTTGCCGCGATCAGCCCGAGTGTACGGCCGGGATGGGCCCCGATCCACTCACGTGCCTGCGCCAGCTTCATCGCGTTGTATGCGATTTCGCCAAGGTGCCGCACCTGAGCGGCTTCCTTCGCTGAAGAATTTGGATGCGCGAACTCGACCTGATGAGCGGCGAGATTGGCCCGGGTATCGAGGTAGTAAGGACGAGCGTAGTCCTGAAACGCAAGCTGGAGCTCCAGGCCCAGGTTATCGCGGTTCCAGACCGGCTTGCCGAGCACGTGTGCGTTGCGTAGCGCCCAAGGTATCTGAAGCAGCACGGCGATCGCACCGGACAGCAGCACGGCGGTCAGCGCGTGCCGGATTCGTCGTTGCCGGGCGAGCCATAGCTCAACGAGCAGCCATCCTGCGATGACCGGCAGGAAGACCGGCGTGAACCAGAGACTCACACCGAAGGCCAGGCCGTTTAAAGCAGTATCAGCCAGGCTCTCCCGCTCCCGCTTCCTGCGCAGCAAGAGCAGCGTGAGGAGTAGAAGGACTAGTCCGCACCAGACAGCCGACCACTCCCCCTTGACCTCCAGATACGGATGTAGTGGCAACAGCCCGCCCAACAATCCGGCGATCACGCCTGCGGCCAACGGAAGTCCCCCGACGACTGCGAGCAAAGGCAAAAGCGCAAACTGCGCCGAGGCTACCACCGTAGCGAGGGCTTCCTTCACGAGCTCCGCCACCTTGGGATCTGACCGCACAGCTCGATACACCAGACTGAGCAAATTCGGATATGCCGGAGATGAGTGTGCTGTAGGACCCGTAGGTTCCTTGAACGGATCGGCGAATCCCTTACCCCCCGCGAGAGCGTGCGCGATGGCCACCTCTTCGGTGCCATCCGAGATGTGGTACGGCCGAGTGATGACGATAAAGAGGACTCGCATCGCCATGCTTGCCCCAAAGACCCAGCGGCAAGCAATGAAGGTTTTCTCTCGCAATGCACCATTCAGCACATTCAGGCTCCCGGATTCTGCAAATCTCTACTTGTCATGGCTAATTCTGTTGTCCTTATTCTGAACACTTAATGTTCTGTTCAGGCGTTGTAATCTGTTGAAGCTTCATAGTTTGGCATCAATTCTCTAGCACTGCTAATCGATGCAAGACCTTACGGTCCGAAAGGCCTGAATCCTGCCCGTCCTGGCGGACGAGAAGTTCGAGATGAACCCAGTTCCACACAGGCAATGACTTTTCTTCATAAGCTCGCCCGACGGCTCGCCGGAGTCCCAGCCATTGGTCTGCTCGTTTTCGGCGTCGCTTCGTGCGGCCAGGGCGACGCGCAGGATTACCTCGGGCCCGATCCCCACGCTTCCACACTCATCAGCATCACCATTTCGCCCCGCGATCCTCAGGTCGCGTTCGGTGACAGTGTGCGCTTCGAAGCCAACGGCTGGCTATCGACTGGCAAGTCCGAGCCGGCGAAAGTGGTCTGGTCGGCCACCGGTGGCAACATCGCGGCGAACGGGTGGTTCCATCCGAGCGGCATCGGCAGCTACGAAGTTCGCGCGACCTCCACCGTCAAGACCAGTCTCAGCGATTCGGTGCACGTTCTCTCGTACAATCTCGTCGGCGGCATCCAGCGTCTCATGGTGCTGCCGTCCGGCATTGCGGTGCCCAAGGGCGCCTCGCAGCAATTCACCGCGCAGGCCGTGCTCAACGATGGCAGCGTCGTGAGCCCCACTGTCGCCTGGTCGGCCGTCGGCGGTAGCATCACCCCGACTGGCCTCTTTACGGCAACCAGCTCGGGCACGGCGAAGGTCACGGCGACCCTCGGCGCCGGCCTGGCCACGGCCGAGTCGGATATCGCGATTCAGCCGGCGGTACTCACCCAGCTCGTGCTGGATCCCAGCTCGACGGCGATGGAGAGCGGCGAATCCCGGCAATTCACGGTGGCGGCTTCGTGGAGCGATGGGTCGTCAACAGTGCCGCCTGTCATCTGGCGCGTCGAGGGTGGCACCCTCTCGAGCCAGAACGTGTATACCGCCGGCAACACGCCGGGGACGTATCACGTGATCGTGAGCAGCCCGAGCTTCGCTAGGGCGGACACCACCACGGTGATCGTCCTGCCGCACCTCGTGGGTCTGGTGGTGACGCCCGACTCGGCGCGCCTCGCTCCCGGGGCGACCCAGGTGCTCCAGGCGTACGGGCTTCGCAATGATGGATCACAGAGCGCGGCCGGTGTGCAGTGGGCGGTCACGGGTGGTACGATCAGCCTGAATGGCACCTATACGGCGGGCAGCGTGGCGGGGCTGTACCGGGCGATCGCGACGCTGCACTCGGTGAGTGGGGAGACCTTTGCGGACACCGCCCAGATTACCGTGGGGTCTCCCTCGGCCACCCTGACTCAACTCTCGGTAACGCCCCATTCCACGAGTGTGCCGGCGGGGAGTCCGCTGCAGTTCAGCGTGGCGGGGCATTGGAGCGACGGGAGCTCGACGGTGCCGGCGGTGACGTGGAGCGCGACGGGGGGCACGATCGATGCGAGCGGGCTCTATGCCGCGGGAAATACCCCGGGATCGTACTCGGTAATTGCCCGGCAGGCGGGCGGAACGCGCGCGGACACGGCGCAGGTCAATGTTGTCGCGAAACTGACAGACTTCCGCATCGCCCCGAAGCTTGATACGTTGGTTACGGGAACCTCCCATCAGTTCAGCGCAATGCTGACGTGGTCCGATGGGCAGACCCACCCTGTGACAATCAGCTGGACAACTACCGGAGGCGCCATCAGTTCCACCGGCGTGTATTCTCCGGGGTCGTTGGTAGGTAGCTTTCTCGTGATCGCGGCGTGCAGTTGCGGTGCGTCTGACACCGCCGCCGTGAGCGTGTTGAGCCCGACACCGCCGGCGTCCCCTACCCTGATGTCCCTGCACCTTGCTCCGCATGCCGTGGCGCTTGCGCTGGGTGGCATGCAGCAATTCTCCCCGACTGGTACCTGGAGTAACGGCTCGAACGGGCCGGTGGGTGTGCTGTATCAGGCGACCGGGGGCAACATCTCGGGGGCCGGCTTCTA